>JASLRP010000301.1 GCA_030743915.1 SAR202 cluster bacterium
CCTCGATAGCCAACGCCGGAGTCATCTTGGCGTGGAAGTCAAAGAACAGGTCAACATCATCGCCAACCCACTCGCGCATCATGTATGCGGCTTTGACAAACTCATCAATTCTCTTGGGAGACTCATGAGCGCGCCACTTGCCAGCCGGCCCCGCTTTGAAGGCCTTATAGCCTCCTGTCTTCTGGAGCCATTCCAGACGTTCCCTGGATGTCTCCAGGCCCTCTTCGCTGAGGTCACGAATCCCCCAGTGGGCATACACGCCAATCCTGTCCCTCGCGTTGTTGCCCATCAGTTTGTACGCCGGAACGCCATAGTGTTTCCCGGCGATGTCCCAGAGGGCCTGATCGATGCCCGCCAGGGCCGACATTGCCACATTTCCGCCTCGGAAAAATGCGGAGCGATAGATATGCTGCCAGTGGTGCTCTATCCTCAGCGGGTCCTTGCCGGTCAGGTAGTCCGCCATTTCCTCAACGGCCGCCCACGTGCTTTTGGGCTTGCCTTCCAGCGTGGCCTCGCCCCAACCGACGATGCCGTTGTCGGTGGTAATTTTGACGAGCCTGGTCCGAACCTTCGGGCGGAATTGTTCGATTTTGGCGATTTTCAATGCGATCCGTTCCCTTCATGGTTGCAGCGAACTACCTGTCCATTCTCAGTAATTTGGCGCCATATTAACACAGGGTCATCAATCGCTTTCAATAGCCTAACTGCCGTCTGGCGAACATGGTTCATCGGTTGACTGAAACAAGCTCTCGCAGTAGTCTGCACCTGAAGAATGTGGCCCATCAACCGTTCAGACCTTGAGGAGGGCAAAGTGAACCAGCGACCTACGATTACCGCCATCGAGTTGATACAGTTCAGCTTCGAGTTGGAGAACATCGGACGCGAGCCGACCATCGGCATTCCCATCTACAAGCCGGAAAGCACACTCCAATCAGGCGGTCACGCCATCAAGATACACACCGACATCGGAGTCACCGGAGAGTTCGTCGGAGGCCAGCCCACCGACTACGCGGCCATCCGGGGATTCGCTTCGTCGCTAATCGGCAGGCCGGCCCTGGGGCGCGAAAAGATATACAACGACATCAAGCAGGCAACTCGCCAGATAGCGAGGATGGGTCAGGGCGTAATTGACATCGCCTTGTGGGACCTTGCAGGCAAGTTCTACGACGCTCCGATCTACGAGATTCTCGGAGGCGAGCAGAAAAAGCTCAAGTGCTACGCCAGCACCTACATCGGAGACCGCGAGGAGGGTGGTCTCAACACCCCCGAAGCCTACGCCGACTTCGCCCAGCAGTGCCAGGAGATGGGTTACCCTGCCTTCAAAATCCACGGTTGGCAGGATGCGTCCATCGAGGAGCACATCGAGCTTGTCCACGCCGTCGGTCAGCGTGTGGGCGATAAGATGGACCTGATGCTCGACCCGTTCTGCGCCATCGAAACCTTTGGCGACGCTCTCAAACTGGGCCTGGCCTGTGACGAGGAGAATTTCTTCTGGTACGAGGACCCCCTCAAGGACGGCGGAGTCTCGGCCCACGCTCACAGGAAGCTGCGACAGATGATAAAAACTCCTCTGCTCCAGCTTGAACACCTGCGAGGTCTGGAGTCTCACGTTGATTTCATCGAAGCCGAAGCCACCGACTTCGTTCGAGGCGACGCCGTTTACGATGGAGGAATCACCGGCATCATGAAGATCGCCCACGCCGCCGAAGGTTTCGGACTGGATGTTGAGCTTCACGTGGCCGGCCCTGCCCAGCGTCACCTGATGGCCTCGATGCGCAACTCTAACTACTACGAGATGGGCTTGCTGCATCCCAAGGGAGGCCCCTTCGGAGGCCCGGTGTACAAGGACGGCTATCGCGACGCCATAGACTCCATCGACGAGAACGGCTGCGTTGACATTCCCGAAGGCCCGGGCCTGGGTGTCGAGTACGACTGGGACTTCATCACCGCCAACCAGACTGGCACGCAGATTATCGAGTAGCATTTGGCCTCCGGGGCGTGACCATCCACTCCGATGTTCGGAGCGGAACGTTCGGTAACCGGCGGCGCCTACTATGATCTGGACTTGCTGGCGGATCTCGGATTCCTCAAGCAGATCGACGACAGCTGTTCATCACTGGCATTGCACCGGGCAGAAGATTGAGTTTGTTCTACCCGGTTATCATATACCGCACCAGGTCGTGGTGATTTCGATCGACTCACGCTCGCTCTGCACTTTGTTCGCCGGAAAATCCCAGTCGGGGTAACCAATGGCCAGATTGATACTGAGTCGTTTGGTTTCGGGGATGCCGGTGAACTTTCTTATTACTTCCGGGTACATTATTCCCTGTCCCTGAATACATGTCCCCAGGCCATAGTTCATTGCGGCGAGGGCGATAGTCTGGGTGATAGTGCCGATGTCGAACTGTGCAACGTCGCGCGCCGACTCGTCTATCGAGAGAATGATGGCTGCCGGAGCGTCAAAGAATCGAAACCCTCTCTTGACCCAATCGATCTTTTTCTCTCGGTCCTCTCTTCCGATGTCCATGAGTTGATAGAGTTGAATCCCCAGAGCCACCTGGCGCTTCCGATACTTGCCTTCGAGTCCTTCGTGCCAGACTGTCTCCGGGTGAGGGGCCACTCCAGAGGCGAACTGCTCGACGCTGCCCTGTTTGATTTTCTCGATGACCTCGCCAGCAACGACAGTGCACTCCCAGGGTTGGGTGTTCAATGAAGATGGGGCGCGGCTGGCAATTTCTATGATTTCTTTCAGCGCCTGTTTCGGAACAGGATCAGGCTTAAAGCCCCTGATGCTTTTCCTCGATTGAATGGCCTCAATTAAGTCCACTTAGTATCTCCTTTGGGCCCCTGGTCTACCTAATTTTCGCTTATCGACACGCCAATCAGGTGAGAGTTGCCGATGTGAAATTCCGATTGAAGCGATACCTATGACGCTTCTACGCCCATCAGGTCCTTGGCAGTCTGGACTGCGGACGCCGCCTCGGGGGCGTAGCCGTCGGCTCCGATGTCGGAGGCGTAACGCTCGGTGACCGGCGCTCCGCCCACCATGACCTGGACCTGCTGGCGGACTTCTGATTCTTCCAGTAGATCGACGACGGCCTTCATCACCGGCATTGTGGTCGTCAGAAGGGCGGACATGCAGACCAGTTGAGCGCCGTCTTCTTCCACGGCTTTCAGGAACTGTTCAGGAGTCACGTCGGTGCCGAGATTGATCACCTCGAAGCCTGCGCCCTCCAGCATCATTCCCACCAGATTCTTGCCGATGTCGTGGAGGTCGCCTTTAACGGTGCCCATGACGACGCGACCCAGAGACGCGCCCTCTGTTCTGGCCAGCAGTGGGCTGAGCAGGGCCATCGCCCTCTTCATCGCCCGCGCGCTCAGCAGCACCTCGGGGAGGTAGTATTCCCCGTTCTTGAACCTCTCCCCCACCACGTCCATGCCGGGGACAAGGCCCTGGTTGACGATGGTCAGAGCCTCATTGCCCTCGTCCAGGGCGGCCTGGGTCCACTCCTCTGCGGCTGGGGCTCTGCCGTTTATGATGTAATCGCTCAGTTCACTGAATTCCATAGCGTACTCCTGTCGGGTGTCCGGGGTATTACGTTGCGCCATTTTGAGATCGCAATCGAAGAATCTGATCGTCAGAGAGCAACGTTGGGTTGCTGCGACGAGATGCTTCGGCTTCGCTCAGCGTGACGAGATAGTGTTCATCGTTGGCGGTGGAAACCGCATATGTATGATTCCCTTTTCAAAAGTCACGCGCCCACGGGGTATTGCCCATACTCCTCGATCATCTCGCCGACGCGGATTATCCTGTCCAGGTTGGCGGGCTTGGTCACGTTGTCCGCAACTCCCAGGATGAAGGCGTCACCGGGCGCGATGATTTCGAATAGCTCCTTCATGTACGACTCGAAGTCCTCTTCGGGGAAGGTGTCTTCGAGAATGATCGAGGGGATGCCGCCCCAGATGATCATGTCTGCGCCCCATTTCTCGCGGGCCTCTTTTAGCGTGCATGGGACTAGAGGGGCGGTGGTGAAGCACTCCACCATGTCGTATCCGGCGTCTTTGAAGTCGTCGAGGATGTCTCTGCTGTCGCTGTCGGCATGATGCACCAGCACCTTGTCGTGCTTGTGCAGCATTTCGGACATCTCCCGCTGGTAGGGAGTGATGTACTTCTTGAACATGTGAGGGGGCGTTATCTGCGTGTCGTAGTGGGCGCCATGCAGGATCAGTCTTGCAGGCGATTCGGCGATTATGGGCCACAGTTCCTCGCGGTGCTTCTGAGCGATGAGGTCCAGCAGCGCCTCCACCTTGTCAGGGTAGTCTGCCAGGTCCAGATAGCCGTTTTCGTATCCGGCGTACTTCTCCAGGTAGGTGTGGAAGGGGCCGTCTCCGGTGGCGACCAGAGGGTAGCCGTCGTCGCCAATTTCCTGATCGTATGCCTCGTACTCCTCGTAGGTGGGGAAGTACTGAGTGTTCTCGATGATATACATCATCACGTCGTAGTCTTCGGGTTTTTTGAGGGGCTTTATGACTTCAAGAGGCGCGATGCCTGCCAGGTCCAGCTCCTCAGTTCTGCGATGGACCGAGGACACGGTGCCGACCGGAGTCACCTGCTCGGTGATGATGTTCATGCCGTCGTACTGGACGGTCGTCTCGACGTTCTTGCACCTGGTGGTGTAGATTCTTCCTGTTCTGGCGGCGGTGCCCATGCCCAGATCACGCTCGATGTCTCTCAGTGTCCAGCCCTCGTATTTTTCGGGCAAAGTGCCCTCGTTTTTGTGAGCCAGCCACCACAGCAGCATCCTGGGTATCCAGGGAATGCGGTCGGGGCTTCGGCCCTCCATGACCGCCAGGACTCGCTCTCGGTTTGTCATCATTGTTCGCCCTCCTGCGCTGACTGCCGACTAATGCGACATGTCAGTTGTTTCTATTTCGAGATGGGCATCTCCACGCCCACACCTTGTTCCATCGCCAGTTGATAGACTTTAATTCCGGCCACGATATCCTCCAGCGCCATACCCTGGGACTCAAACAGCGTGATGTCGCTCTCGCTGTTTCGGCCAGGAGCGCTTCCCGACACGATTTCGGATAGATCGCGAACCTGGCCCCAATTCAACAAGCCTGCCTGGATGGGGAATATGAGGTCGCCGCACTCGCTTTTGGACCCCTCGACGTCGTCTGCCACCAGGATGTCGCATCGGGTTGCCGCCGCGTCGTCCAGTTCCCTGAACTCCTTGCGCATGGCGCCCGCCGCGTTGATATGCACTCCCGGCTCAAGCCATTCGCCAAACAGGACCGCGGTCGGCGACCTGGTGATGGTGATGATTACATCGACGTCTGTTACACACTCCTTTGCGCTTTCAACAGGCGTCACCTCGATGCCCAGCTTCTCGCTCATATCATCGGCAAACTTCTTGCGAGGTTCCGGTCTGCGGCTGAATACTTTGGCAGTCTTGATGTCGCGCACGGCGCAGACAGCCGCAAGCTGGTCGGGCGCGTAGGCCCCCGATCCCAAAACGCCGACGGTGGAAGCGTTTTCCCGCGCCATGTATTTGGTGGCGACTCCGCTGGCCGCGCCGGTGCGGATTTCGCCCATTGTCGATGCCTCCAACATCGCCAGCATCTGGCCGGTTTCGGAGCTTGATATGAGGACGTACATCCGTGTGCGGTGGCCTTCGACAACCGCGTAGGTCTTCAGACCCAGGACGCCCATCCCCGGAGCGACAGCGCCCATCAGGCTGGAGCTGCCCTTCTCAGTATCCAACCGAGACCGGACTCCATTGATTGCCTGACCCTCAGCCAGGGCTTTGAATCCGCCCTCAACGGCTTCGACGGCGGCATCCATTGTGAACAATTCTCTGACGTCAGCCTCGGTCAGATATAGAGCCATATCGCGCCTCCGTAGTCAGCTTTCAGCGCCATCTTGCATATCCAGAATTTCCTCTCCAGCGACCTGCGCCGCGACAGCGCACACCAGAGGGCATCCCTGAGCAGAATGTCCGCCCGCTTTCAGGAACGCCCGATAGTCCTTCGGGTTGTTCAGATCGAAGCTCCGACCGTAGATGCTGGCCTGGATGTCCCGACACATGGTAGTGTCGTGAGGCAGGGTCATATCGAACTCGGTCTGCAACTCCTCCTGGAATCTGTCGGCGATTCGCTGGGCCGGCTGCATAGCTTTTCTGTACTGGTCGGTGTCGTCCATGCGCTCCCGCCCTCCGGCGACGCCCAGCCCCATGAGCGCGCCCAGCAGAGCGCCGCACGTTTCGCCCCGTCGAGCCACTCCGCCGGCCAGCACGGTGGCGGCCTTGAAGGATTCGAGGTTCCCCATGTCGAATTCCTCCTGCAAACTCAGGAGGACGGCCTGGGATCAACCGCTGTGGTAGTCGTACTCCAGGGCGTTCTGTTTGATTCGCTGGAGTCTGTCTCTATTTTCATCCATGTGTTTGTCCTCTCAGTGGATTTCGACGCCCGAGGCCGCGGGAGTTTCAAAAGGCGGAATTTCGTACTCGTTCTCGCTGACGATAGGTTGGTTCTCCTGGAATCGGGACAGTCTGAAGGGCTGGATGTCAACGGTGGAAGCCTTTCCGTCCAGCACAAGCTCGGCCATCACCATGCCGACGGCCGGCGCTGTCTTGAATCCGGTGCCGGACATGCCCGTTGCGACATACAGTCCCTGAACGTCGGGGGATTGGTCGAGAATCATATGTCCGTCGGCGGAGTAGCTATCGACCGCGCTCCACGACCTGCGCCAGCCAGCGTTTTCCATCGCCGGCATTCGGTTCGCCAACTGGGCCAGAGAGCGAACCTGCCATTCCAGGGCAACGCCTTCATCGCGCTCATCGGGGTTCACGTGGAGACTGGCCGAGGCGTGGGGTCGGATGCCCAGCAATGTGAGGTTCCCGACGTCGGGCCGGAAGTAGTTGCCCACGGCATGGTCGATGAACACCATGTGCGGCTCTCCAAACTCCGGTGGTCGTTCGACCGCTCCGGCGGTCAAGCGTTGACCGCCCACTGGCAGATCAACGCCCACGGTTGCAGCCAGCGGAGTTGACCACGCCCCTGCCGCCAAAACGACGATGGGAGCGTCAATATCTCCGTCGGACGTTGTCACGCCAATGATCTTATCGCCATCTTTACGGATGGCCGATACTCGGACTCCCTGCCTCACCTGGACTCCAAGCTCACGGGCGCGATGGGCCAAAGCCGTGGCCGCGGAGTACCCATCGGCGTGCCCGCTGTCAGGCTCGTAGGCGGCGCCGCCTACATCTTCGATGTTGGTCTGGGGCTGAAGTGTTTTGAGATCATCTAGAGAGATCAGGTCAGTGTTGACTCCGACGCCCTGAAGCATCTCGACATTGTTGCGCAGCTTGTCACTATCCTGCTTGCTGACCACCACGACGAAACCGGTTTTGTGGAACCCACAGTCTCCGCCTATGAGGTCACCCCAGTTGGAGAACACCTCCAGACTCTTGAGAGCCAGCGCGGTGTTCCAGGGGTCGGTGTAGTGCATGCGCACCAGCGCTCCGGAGCTTCCTGTGGCGCCGTCAGCGATGGAGCTTTTTTCCAGCAGAACAACGTCCTTGAGACCCTTCTGAGCCAGGTAGTGAGCGATGCTGCTCCCCACGACTCCTCCGCCTATTACGACTGCCGATGCCGTTGTTGCCATTGTTTTCCTTTCCCGTTGATTTTCAGTCCAGCCCGTACTCTTCGGGCAGGTAAACTTCGCCGTATCTTTCGAATATGCGCTCGCGAGCGCCGTTATGATCACCGGCAAGCTCTGCCAGTTCGTTTTCAATTCGAGACAGCCACGTTCGCTCACGCGGTTCCAGGGTCAACTCTCCGCAGGTGGTTGCTTCCTCGATGGTTTCGCAGGCGAAATTGGCGGCGGCCAGCGTTCGTTTATAGTCGTCATCTTCATCGACGATGATCTCGGCCATCCGGTAGCAGACTTCAGGGTCCAGCAAAAGAGCCTGCGGGTCTCGATTACGGTCTGAAGCGACGTACAGGTCGCGCAGGGCGCGAGGATTGCCGCCCTCAATGGCTTGATTCATCAGGCGGCAGTCGTAGATCAGCATCTCGGCGCTGACCTCTGGGGCGTATCCGCCCAGCAGTTTCACGTTCTGCACCGACTCGTTGCTCCACAGGTCGCACACTGACGCGGCGATGTTGCCCATCGGCGAGGAGTGGGCGCAAGCGCTGGACTTGCCCTCCATGGATATGGGCGCGCCGGTGATCGCCTTGATTACCGGATTCTCGTAGCCGCAGTCTTTAGCAGGGCCGACAGCCCCGCCCTCATAAGCGACCAGACTGCGCACTGCGCCCATCGCACGGACCACCGCCGCCAGGGTCTTGGGCAGGTACATCTGGTGGGCCAACTGCATTGTCGTGTTGGAGTGGGCGCAGTCGGTGTCGCCGCCGGAAACCACGTTGTTGCGCCGGGCTATATCGGTGATGAGAGGCCAGAGAAAGGCCATATCGATGCAGGCCAGCATCCCCATGCTGAAAGTGACGCTCTCGACGTCACCCTCGATCACTGCCTTGTCGAAAAGCTCTTTGCCTCCGGTGCTTTCGATGGATAGGATGTCGGCTCCGGCTTTGGCGCAGGCGTCGAAGGACTCCAGCATCTGTTCAAGCTGAGGGCCGCGCCGCATCAACGGCGGGCGCACCTGCTCTCGGATGTCCGCAACGGTCACCCGCAGGGCAGACCGAAGGCCGTGGGCCTGGCGTTCCTGGGTCATCACCTCTTTGATGTCCGAGGTTATCTCGGCGCCCCACCGGGGGTTTTGCGTAAGCTCGAACAGGTGCTCGAACTCCAGAACTATGGCCTCAGTGTCAAGCTGGACGGCCCGTTCCAAGATGCCCGACACCATTCGGCGGTACTGGTCTCGCACCTCCGAGATTGTGTCATCTTCGATGGAGATCGCCGGGAGCGTGAAGTTGACCTCCGGCAGGACCTGTCCACCGCCGATGGTGACTCCCAGGCCGCAGGTGACAGGACTGACGGCAGAGCCGAACATCATGTCGTCTGCTGAGTCGTAGGCCAGCGTTCGCAGCTTGGTTGTGTTCAAATCTCCCTCATCTACCTGGGCAACATCTCTTCCATGAATTCGGTCATGTTGAGTCGCCAGAGGGTGTCTGTGGTGGGCAGTCCCGTATCCACGTTCCATTCCATCTGGCTGTAGTACTCGTCCACCATCGCGGGGAGATACGGCTCGATGCTCAGACCTTTGGATGGCCCGGCAGGGGGCGGCTCCAGATGCTTTGGAGACACGTCGAACTCGTCCTCTTTGGTGAATCCACGTCTCGCGTAAACCATGCGCATCAGGTTGGTGACCCGCTCGCCGACGTCAAGGGCCTCTTCGACTGTGAAGTCCTCCCAGCCGACGGCCTGAGCGAGGCAATCGACGGTCAGGTCTATGGAGTTGTCCACGCCACGCATGCCGAACATGCAGATGCCCAGGGTGTCGTTCCACAGCTTGGCAAGCTGGGTCTCGCGCACGGGTTTGACCTTGGCCAGAGCTTCGTCCATATTGTGGGCGACGCCCGGTGTTGTCTCGGGATAACCCAACTCCGGTCGGGGGTTGGCGTCGGTGCCGGTCCCCTGAATACTGGGGCCGGAGCTGGCGATCAACTCACCGAAGAAGACGCTCCAGAACTGGCGATGATCGTGCATCACCACGCCCTCGCCCTTGATGTCCAGGACCCGGTCACGGAGCTTGTCCACGACACCGGTTTCGGAGCCAAGAGCTTCGGGAAGGGACTTGATGCCGTCGGCCAGTTTCGCTCCGACACCCTCTCTCTTGATGGTCTGATTGACCAGTTCCATAGCCGATTCCCAGTTGCCCCAGGTCAGGTCAAGGCCCTCGGTGTCTTCGAGAGTTAAAACTCCGTCGTTAAAGGCCTCGTACACAGCGCCCAGAATGCTGCCGAACTGTCCCGATTCCAGGCCCATGCCGTCGTAGAAGTCAGTCATGATGACGATGGCGGCAGGGTCGTCCACGCCGATGATGGCGGCGGCGCCCTCCATGTTCTCAGCGCCCCCGCAGGGGCTGCCTGTGAATCCTGCGTAGGGGCCGTCGGTGATTTCGATATCGTAGGCGCAGGAAATCTTGCAGTTCCAGGATGGTTGAGGAATGACCTTCCAGCGACTGCACGCCTCAACGTACTTGCGGGCGAACTCTCTGCCCCACTCGGGGTCGGTCATGTTCTTGGCCGCGACCCTCAGATTTTTGCCCCACGGGTCGTGGTAGTTGCGGGTGATGCCTCCGTCGGTCAGCCACGGAGTCGAACTCAGCAGGTTCTGTTCCCACTCATCGGCGGTCGCCATGAGGGCCGCGGCATCGTGCAGCTTCACAGTTCCGGTGCCGCGAACGGCGATAGCCTTGAGGTTCTTGCTTCCCATGATGGCCCCTGGACTGCCCTTGCCAGCGCCGTGGTTCCGGTCGGCCTTTATCATTGAACCGGGAAGCTCGGCCTCGCCGGCCGGCCCGATGCAGGCGACGCTGATGTTCGCTGTGTCTCCAAGCTCCTGCTTCAGACGGCGTTCGGTCTCCCTGGTGTCCATGCCCCACAGGTGGCTGGCGT
>JASLRP010000302.1 GCA_030743915.1 SAR202 cluster bacterium
TAAAACTGCCAAACTGGTCTATTTCGCCCACCCCATCCGTCACCACATCCCAGACGACGGCCACATTATCCGCTGCTCGGCCCTCGGCATCCAACGCTCTGGCAGCCAGGATGGTCCGACCGCCGGCGTCCAGCTTCACTGCGCCAGGTCGGGCGACAACCGTGTCCAGACGCCGCGCCTCCCGGTCTCCGCGAATCACAACCGACGCGAAATCCACAGCGTGTATGATTCCATTCTCGCCGGGAATGATCGCCTCGACTTTCACAGCCTCAGTGAACACTCCAGGCTCTCCGCTGGCAACGAACAGGCCTGTTCCTGAAACGGAACCGGCGAGGGGCGCCTGCATCGACCATCGGATTTCTGTCCCGGCGATAAGCTCACCCAGGCCGTTTATGGCCACCGCTCTGAGTTGCATATCCTCGCCGTGGTCTATCTGGAATCTCTGCGGGAGGACCTGAACGGTCAGGTTTTCGTTCGAATTAGGAACCTCCAGCACCGTCACATCCACGGAGTCCGTGATCTCAATGCCATTCCAGCGGCCAGTGACGGTGATGCCATCAATGTACTTGCCTGGTTCTGAGGACACAGCAAGATAGCCGATTGAATTCAGGTCGCCCATGCTCTGGGCGTTGTTCGACCATTCGTAGCTGACCCCCGGCACAACCAGTCCGCGCTCATCGTAGGCGACAGCCCTGAATCGGTACAACTGTCCGGTCAGCACCACGGGCACAGTCGGCAGTATCACAACCTCTGCGAGAGTTGTCTGCCGGGCCTCGCCCACGACCGTCACCGGGACGCTGACGGCGGTGTGGGCAACGCCATCATCCCTTTTCTGGACTGCCGTGACCGTGATGGCGTCAGGATAATCTCCGGCCTCGTGTCCGGCAGTAAACAATCCAGTGGGCTCAATAGACCCCGCTCTTAAATCCGACATCGCCCAGACCAGATCGACATCCTCGGTTGGGGCGCCGTCCGCCAGGAATATATCGGCTGTCAGGATGAGCGCTTCTTCCAGATCAGCAACGACTTTCTGAGGTGTGACCACGATCTCGCCAAGGGCCAGCGGGCCGGACTCCTCGCGCTCTGAAATAAGCACTGAAGCGGTGACCTTTTTAGTGACAGTAGATTCCGGCAGCGCTGTGGCCACGGGCGGTAACGGTGTCGGCAGCGCCACAACCGCAGGCTCTGATCCAGAACACGCGATCAACAGGGTAAATGCCGCCGATGCCAATGCGAGCGTCATGGCGGCAAACGGAATTTTCGACTGTGAGAAGAGCCTATCCACTCTGTGGTGAGTCCTTGGAAAACATTACTTCGATGGTCTCGTCACTGGTCGGAACGCTGGAAATGATTACTAGTCCATCGTCTCCGCTGTCGTATGGCATCGAACTGGATGTTACGCTGTACCCGTCTGGCGAGACAAGTTCCAACGTGAGTGTCCTCTGCCTGACTCCTGGTTGTTTTTGCATCGTCAAACTGTAGATCAGTGTATCGCCATCAGGCGTCATCGTGTCCGCTGGCAGGTCATAAACCAACTCAACTTCCCTACTCTCCTGGGCTGGAATAGTTGCCAGACCTGAATAGACCAACTTATCGTGACTGGACGATATTCCGCCAGTCTCCTCGCCTGGAGTTCCTACGCCGATCTCCACTGACACACTCAACTCCGGCAAGGGCAGGGCCGTCTGGCTTAACATTCTACTTCCATTTGGAATATAAACACGAATGAAGTTCCAGTAACAGGCATTTACCAGTTGATTATAGTCTGTTCCCCGAGTCTGCCATTGCGGCTCACAGGGAGCCGACCCCGATCCGCTGTGATTGACATACTCTACAGTCAGTCTGGCCCTGGGCCGTTCCTGCCTGCTCAGGTCCACCGAATAAACCACATTCCGCTCGATGTTGCGGTCCACCTTGCTCCAACCGATGTTGGAGTCTACCACATACAAATAATCGCCCTCGGTCTCCTTCACGTTTCCAGCCCAACCCAGCGCTTCCACCGCTGATTGAGCCTCTTCATCATCGAAATACAAGACCATGTCCCGCGAGTCCAATGCCCTGTACATCGCCGATGCCACACGTATCAAATCCGATAGCGACGTCTGAGTCTCCAGTTTGCCCAGCACGCCCTGCAGGACCAGGTCTGAATATGCTCTGCCGTACTGGTCTGTTCCTTCCTCCAGAACTGTGATCAGGTTATTCGGAGTTATTGGGTCTCCTCCTTCGGGCGGAACAATGCCTCCGACTGCATCAATCAGCGCTAGAAACGCCCATTGATTAATTCCCAG
>JASLRP010000303.1 GCA_030743915.1 SAR202 cluster bacterium
GTTCGTTGATGATGAACACGTGCGCGCCCGGTTCGCGTCTATACTCCCCACCAAAGCCCTGCCCTTCGATCAACGGGTAGAGGAGCTCATGAAGACCGAGACGACCCGCGATGCGGCAGAGGTCCGGGCGGAGAAACTCGGGAACATGAGCGAGAGCGTCATGACCGAGGCATTCAAGGGAGGCACGATACCCGACCCCAAAAGAATCCTGTCCAATGTGGATTGCCCATCTATGGTCATCCTCGGAGACCCGTCCAAAGGAGGCGTCGTGGACTGGGCCGACAGGGCGCGGCTTCGGGAGCTTCTCAGGGACTCAAAAATCCTGGAATGGCACGAAGTCGGACATGGTCCCCACTACGACGCGCCAGATCGATTTGTCACAGCGGTGTCAGACTTCCTCCAGACATTGTCTTAGCCTGCGTCCATTGGCTATAATGGGCGGCATCTTCACAAGCTAAGGAGTCCGTTACATCATGCCTCAAGAACTTGCCTTTTTCCGCGGAAAGATAGTTCCCATTTCTGAGGCGAAGGTAAGTGTAATGACTCACGCTTTGCACTACGGCACTGCTGTATTCGAGGGCGTTCGCGGGAACTGGAACGACACCCAGAACAAGCTCTTCGTGTTCAGAATGGCCGAGCATTACGACCGCCTGCTCCAGGGTTGCCGCATGATGATGCTGGACATCCCCTACAGCACAGATGACCTGTGCAATATCACCATCGAGCTTCTCCAGAGTTGCGGGTACAAACAGGACCTTTACATCCGGCCCCTGGCATACAAGAGCCAGGAGCTGGTTGCAAACCTGCGGCTTCAGGATCTGGAAAGCGATTTCACCCTCATCGCCGTGCCCTTCGGAGCGTACATCGACACCGAGGGCGCCATTGACTGCACGACCTCGTCCTGGAGGCGCATCGACGACACGGTGATCCCGCCCAGAGTCAAAATCTCCGGCCACTACGTCAACAGCATCCTGGCCAAGACCGAGGCGACGATGGCTGGGTTCGACGAGGCCATCATGCTCACCCAGCAAGGCGACGTGTCCGAAGGCTCCGGCGAGAACCTTTTCATGGTCTCCAACGGGACGATTTTTACCCCGCCAGTGGCGGACAACAACCTGACCGGCATAACCCGCGACTCTGCCACTACCCTGGCAAGAGACCTGCTGGGAATCGAAGTCGTGGAGCGCCGAATTCGGCGCAGTGAGCTTTACCTGGCCGACGAGGTGTTCCTCACAGGCACGGCAGCCCACATCACGCCCGTCGGCTCGCTGGACCGTCGACCTATCGGAGAGGGTGGCGTTGGCCCGATTACCATGAAGATTCGCGATACCTACGTGGAGCTTATTCGAGGCGACAATCCCGACTATATCGATTGGTGCACCGAGGTGCCGCTAGAGGGCTGATCACAGCCGTCCCTCTGCGCGCCTGATGTTCACCTTTGCGACTGATTACTACCTGTGCGTTCTGTTCGCCGCCATCGGCGTGCTTCAGGTCGCCTTCTCCATAGGCAAGATTCACGGCCTGCTGATATTCAAATCGCCGGTCATCGCTCGTGGAGGCGGTCTGGCGCTAGCTGTGGCGGCGTTCATCTGGTTCTTCAGCACAGGAGAGCGCAACATCAACGACTACGAAGGAGGGCTGGACGCCAACTCTCAGGCGCTGTTCTTCTTCTTCGGGGCGTTCAGCGCGGTGGTCGCGACCTTCGTTGTGGCATCCATCGTCAACTATCGCATGGCAGGCTCGACCGCGCCTCGTGACGCGGGCCTCGACGCAGTTCGGGACACTAACTACGCCAAGGCGTTGGCTCGAAGTCTCTCTTATTGGTGGAAGAATTGGCGCACGCAGACGAAAGACTATTTCTCTGGTTGAACGGTTTCGTGGGCACGATTCCGGCCCTGGACCGTGTCGTCACATGGCTGGTCAGTGACTACCTGATTCCGGTGAGCATGGCCCTGGCCCTGATGATGTTGTGGTTCACCGAAACTGACCGGAAGCTGAGGGAAAGACAGCAGATCGGCGTGTTCGTCGCGCTGACGGCAATGGCGCTGTCCAGCCTGGTCGTGTTCATTATCAACGACATGTATATCAGGCCCCGACCCTTCGAAACCCTGGACGTAACGCTGCTATTCTACCGTCCCACCGACCCGTCGTTCCCCTCCAACGCTGCGGCGGCGGCATTCGGCATCGCCTTCGCCATCTGGGGCGTGAACCGTCGGATCGGCTACATGTTCATCGCGGCGGCGGCAGTGTACAGCTTCTCGCGGGTCTATGCGGGAGTCCACTACCCACTGGACATCGTGGCCTCGGCCCTCATCGCCGCGCCGGTGACATGGCTGACCTTCCAGGGCCGGAACCTGCTCATGCCCATCCTGAAGCTGGTGATGAAGGCGGCGCGGATATTGTGCCTGGCGTGACAGTTATCGGTTGGAGTTGTGCTCATATGCAGTGGACAAATGATCTACCTGGCCCGACTGCTTTGAACCTCATGTCTAATCTCAGAAGCGTGATTCTCTCTGCATTCGCTGTCTTGCTCGTTGCCCTGATCGGTCTGGCAATGTGGATGTGGATGGCTACCGAGTCCTGGTTCGAATCAGAGGCAGTCGCGGTCACAAATTCCTCTCGGTTTCAACAAGTCATTGGTCTTGAAGCCGAAAGCCAGATACCTGAACAGTTGCTTCCCGCCATCGCAGCAACGCTTCAGCAAGATTCCAGCGACGATTACGCCGTGAGCAGATACAGCAATCCGTCGGAAGATGTGCACGTTGCTCCGAATGAGTCTCATGACTTCGATATGAGCTTCTCGTCGTCCGGGATCGCTGTAAACACCGACTCTGGAAACTTCCGCATGAGACTCTCAGCGTATGATGGCAGTGTCGTGGGACAGCCCGGCATTTCCGCTTACGGCAGCCGAGTCGAATACTCGTACTCAGGGATTGGCCTCACCGAATGGTATGTGAACGGACCTGTGGGTCTTGAGCAGGGGTTTACAGTTGACTCGTCACCTGATTCCGAAAACCGAATCAGGCTTGATATTGCGCTCGGCGGCACGCTATCCGCACAACTCATTTCAGATACGACGGTATCACTGATAGACGACTCGGGCGCCGAAGCGCTGAGGTACACAGGCCTGTACGTCTATGATAATCGGGGCATAGAATTGCCGGCTCTCCTGAAACTTGATGGCAAAATCCTGAGCTTGGAGGTCGACCCTGCTGGAGCGCAATACCCGATTACAATCGACCCCTTCATTCAAAAAGCGAAACTAACCGCCTCGGACGGCACGGCGAATGACCAGTTCGGCGTCTCAGTGTCGGTTGAAGGGGACACCGCCTTAGTCGGAGCGTGGCTACACGACACGGGTGGCAACTCGCTGCAGGGCGCTGCGTACATATTCCAGCGCGACCACGGAGGGTCAGGCAACTGGGGCCAGATGGCAAAGCTAACCGCGTCGGACGGCGCAACAGGTGACCGATTCGGTGGGTCCGTGTCCGTAAACGGTGACACCGCGATTGTGTCTGCGCACTTGGCTGACGTCAGCGTGAACAGCGATCAGGGCGCCGCATACATCTTCGAGCGTGACCAGGGGGGAGTGAACAACTGGGGCCAGGTGGCAAAGCTAACCGCGTCGGATGGCGTGTCAGATGACTCTTTTGGTCGCTTCGTGTCAGTCAGTGGAAACACCGCCATCGTTGGGGCGAATGAACACGATGTCTCAGGGAACTCGAACCAAGGCGCCGCTTACATATTTGAGC
>JASLRP010000304.1 GCA_030743915.1 SAR202 cluster bacterium
GGAGTTGATGCGCCCGTACGCCGCCGCCAGAAATCGAAATCTTGCGTGCTCACATCCCAGGCGGAAATCCAGGGAAGATGCCAGCACAGCGCCGCCGCCATAGGCCAACCCGTTCATCATTCCGATGACAGGTTTGGGCGAGGATGCAATCTCGTAAGTGTACCGAGACCGAATGTCGCTGTTCCGGTCTCGCTCCTCTTGGGAGAAGTCTCGGGCGTGGATTCGCTGCTCGTGAATATCACCTCCGGCAGTAAAAGCCCGCTGCCCCGATCCTGTGATCACGATGCACCCGATCTCGTCATCAGAATTCATCGCCATGACGCCATCGTGCAGTTCGTAGCTAAGGTCAGCATTCATGGCGTTGAGGACTTCGGGACGGTTGAGGGTCAGGATTCCGACCCCATCCACTTTTTCGACCAGGACATACTCGTAGGGCATAAATTGCTCCCGTAGGGTTATTGTCTCACTGCGCAGAAGCGGCGACCGTCCGACCACGCAGGACGTTCGGTATTGTATGACCCAGGCACAAGCCGGTCAACGAAAGCCCGATGCGTGCTGAACGCCGTCCGTCTGACACCCGCAAAAGCTTGGCATATTCGCACCATGCAGGTATCATCCAGCCCATCGAAACTCAGGAGGACACAACACAATGGTTCTGGTAATCGGCGTAACAGGCTCCATCGCCACAGGCAAAAGCACCGCCTGCGATGTCATAGTAGATCAGGGCGCTCATCACTGCGACGCTGACAGGCTGGTGCATCGACTCTACGACCCTGGAACCGACGCTTTCGACCGTATCGTCGGCATCTTTGGCGAAGAGATCGTCGGCGAAGACGGCTACATCGATCGCCGAATCCTCGGAGGCAAAGTGTTCGGAAAGCCCGAGGAGATGAATAAGCTGACCACCGCCATCGGGAGCATTAACGACGCGGTCCACGCCGTCGTGGACGAATGGCGAGACACCCTCGGTCCTGATGACGTCGCCTTGATGGAGGCCGTGAATCTCATCGAGGCCGGTTATGGGCAGTGGTGCGACCAGATTTGGCTGTTCGCCTGCGAACAGGACATCGCCCGCCAACGGCTGGCCGACCGCAACCAACTCTCGTCAGAGGAAGTCGAGAAACGCCTCTCCAGCCAGCGTTCCTGGGAGGACAGGGCCATCGCATCAGACATCGTGATGATGAACAACGGGACGCAGGACGATTTCATCCAGCAGGTGCGAAATCAGTACCGAAGCATTGTGCAACTCGCCCAGGTCGGCGAGTTGGAACCGTCCAGATTTCATGGCTGGTGGAAGGAACAGGTCCGAGAACGCGAGGCCCAGAATTCCGACAAGTCCGACTAGCGACCGATGTTGATGTACTTGAACCCCTCGGCCAGTTCATAGCCCGCCTGCTTGCCAGTCTCGGCGGCGCGCTCTCTTGAACGCTCCTGGCCTTCCTCGCGGGGCCTGCCCATCTGGCTCACGTGACAGTACAGAGCGTCCATCTTTTTTTCGAAAGTGTCCGTAATGTCCACGTAGAAGTCGGGAGTCTCGGAGCGGAACATGTACATTTCCTGCACCTTGTGAGGCTCCATGCCCTCCATGAGGTGTTCAGGGAACGCCTTGTGGTCGCGGGCATAAGGGAACACCGCGTCCAGAGTCACCCGTCCGCAGTAGTAGTGGTCCCGGTGCCGGATGTACGGCCGATTGGGGTCTATGGTGATGACGACCTCCGGCTTGTGCTTCCGAATCTGGCGCACCAGCTTTTCGCGGAACCTGTCGTTGTCCTCCAGCCCCTGATCTGGCTCTCGAAGGAACACGACCTCTGAGACGCCCAACTCTTTGGCGGCGTTCAACTGTTCCTCTTCCCGCATCTTCGCCAGCTTCTCCGATGACAGACTGGTGTCGCTGGTCCCCTTGTCGCCATTTGTGCAGACCACCAGCACGATATTATTGCCTTCATTCGCCCACTTCACGATGGTTCCGCCCGCCCCGCCCTCGGCGTCATCAGGATGAGGGGTCACAACCAGCACAGTCTTGTTTGAATCAACCATAGGTCAGCAAGTTCTCCCAGGATTTTTTGTATTTGATCCGCAGAGTCTGCAACTGCGAATCCGCGTTTCGACATCAGGGGCAGGCCATAAAACCTGCCCCTGAGCAGTTCCGGTATATGTTATGTCACGAAGCGAAAGAGAATTTCACCGCCCCTCACCGACCAATTAATCGTCGGCAGGCGCTTCGGCAGGAACCTTGCCCTTGAAATGGGGCATCACCTCTGTCCCGAAGGCTTCAAGCTGTTCCAGCAGAATGCTCTGTGGCGTGCCCACCGGGTTGCCCATGTTCACTTCCACTAGTCCAGGCAGTTTTTCGCCGATGACCTCCAGTTTCTCGATGATGGACTCCGGGGTTCCGACCAGCCACGACCCGGCCTCCACAGCCTGCTCCAACGTGGGCAGATTGGCGTGAGGCGCGCGCTTGGGGTCTCCCAGAGCGTCCAATTGCTCATCCGTCAGTCCTCTAACGAATCCCAGAGGAGCGAACATCTTCATGTTCTCTTCATAGAGCGGTCGAGCTTCTTCGATGGCTTTCTCTTCGGTTTCGGCGATGTGATAGGACAGGCCCATAATCACGTTTCCACCAAGCTCGGTTTCGATGCCGTGTTTGGCCTGGGTTTCCTGCCAGGCCTCCAGGACCGTCATCGCGGCCCCGCCAACTGCCGCCCCACCCCCGATGACACCCTTGATGCCGTGCTTGGCCATGAAGTTCAGTCCTCGCTCGCTGGCGCTGACGATGGGCTGCCAGGTCTCCACAGGATGCGTGGGCCGAGGCACAAGGGTGATCTCCTT
>JASLRP010000305.1 GCA_030743915.1 SAR202 cluster bacterium
CCGGGTTTGCGGCGCTTCAACTGCTCGTATCCAACGCCCATCCGGTCAGCCACGCCCTTGCGAAACCCCTCCAGCACCACGTCGGAGGTGTCCACCAGGCGATAGAAGGCATCGAGTCCGGCGGGTTTGGTGATGTTCAGGCAGATGCTTCGTTTGCCTCTGCCCACCTCCAGCCAGGGCGTGAGGCCGGGACGGCGATGTTCTGGATCGATCTTGATAACATCGGCGCCATACTCGGCCAACGTCCTGCCGCAGGTCGGCCCGGCGAGAATAATGCACATGTCCAAGACTCTGATTCCCCTCAGCGCGGCGGGCAATTTATTCTCCTTTCCATGTCGAATGATCTCCCAGACGCCTGCCCCGAAATTTCGAGCGGGGCCTTCAGGCCATTATATGAACGACACCAAGATAAAACAAACGCGCCCTGTGAGTCACAAGGCGCGTTCTTCGTCATTTCATTTGTTTCGATGGCTGGCGTCGTGTTACATCCGCCACCCCGACACTTGAAACCTAGATGAGATAAGCGTCCAGCATGGCATCTACCGTCTTGGGTTTGACCTTCTCTGACACTTCGTCGATGCGTTGGTCCAGAGTGGGTCGCGACGTATCGCGATAGAGGACGCCCAACGGGATGCCGTCAGCAGTGGCGATATCGAATGCGGCGTCAAGGTCGGAGTCGTCGTGATCTTCGGAGATGTCGTAGGCGAGGCCAGGCACGCCTTTGCGAGGATTGCCTTTCAGCGCATCGTAGGTGTTGTTGTACTCGGTGCAAGGTGACTGAACATGCACAACGGCGAATCCGGGATGGTCCATAGCCTCGGACATGATGGCAGACATCTGCCTGACCTGACTGGACATGGTGGACGACACGAAGGAAACGCCCAGGCTAAGGTACATCTGGAAGGGATGCAATTTTTCCTCAGTTTTGCCGTATGGCGTGGAGCTGGTGACCTTCCCCAGGTCTGTGGTTGGGGAACTTTGGCCCTTGGTGAGTCCATAGACTCCGTTGTCCATCACGATGGCCGTGATGTTCAGGTTGCGAGCCGCCTGAGGCGAGATGTGTTCCAGCCCGATACCCAGGAAGTCGCCGTCTCCGGCCACTGTCACCACGTTGAGTTCAGGGTTTGCCATCTTCGCGCCCATTGCGATGGGCAGAGACCTGCCGTGGATTCCGTGGAACCCGTAAGGCTGGTCGCCCTCCAGCAAATGCACCATGTTGCCCGAGCAACCGATGCCGGCGATCACCACATTGCTTTCAGCAGCGACCTCCATTTCGATGGTCCGGCGGCCAATAGCGTTTTCGAGCGCTCGGCGGACACCAAAGTCGCCGCAGCCAGGGCACCATTTGAAGTCATACTCCGGGTTCTTGGAGGTCATGCTGTCACACTCTCTTTTTGTTGGGTTCCGACTCGATCGCGGATTCGGCTGACCAGATCACGCACTTTGAAGGGCAATCCAGTGTATTGGGTTATGGCTTCGGCGTTCACTCCATAGGATCGGAGAACGGAGGCGAGTTGACCCATGTAATTCAATTCGGGCACGAGGACCAGGTCTTTGGACCTGAGTTCCTCAAGCAGTTTCGGAGGGAGGGGGCTGAGGAACATGGTGTAGTACCAACCCAGGTCGACACCCTCCTCGGAAAGCTCCTCGTAGGCAGTCAG
>JASLRP010000306.1 GCA_030743915.1 SAR202 cluster bacterium
TAGAAATATGGCCTCGTCGAAACTTGAGATGGCGCGTTCGATCTCGCCTTTGCGATTCCAGTCCACACCCTGGACGATGTATTCCTCAGCCCGAGCCAGCTTTTCGGCGCCGCTCTCGGGCGGAACTGCGACAATGAACGCCAACAAAACCACGAGCCACGGCAAGCCAATCATCACGGGGAGATCGAAGCCACTGCCCGCGCGGTTTGCAATGCGCTTCTTCACCCGTTCATAGTCATCGGCCTGGAGCAGATAGAAGACCAGCGCCGCTACCATATTCATAATGGCCAGAATGGCGATATAGCCTGTGCCGGTATACGCCAGGGCCACCAGCGCTCCGATGAATGCGGCGCTAGATATCACCATCGTGGGCCACATAAGATCGGATTTGCCCAATCTGCGGAAGTTCAACCCGGCGACAATTCCAGCCGCGCCGAATCCAAACAGCATGGCTAGGGGCCAGAACCAGAGAGGATTCCAAGGAGCCCTGCCGACTGATTCGTCAGCTTGTGTTGTGCTGGACATGGTTGTCATATTCTCTGGGGAGATTCGTCAGATCATAGGAAGTTATGACAAGTTGGATGTCGAATGATGCTCAGGTGGTTCAGGGGAGCCGACAGCCCCGGACAGGAGCCGCCATCACATTAGGGCCGAATCGAGCCGCGCCGCCACAGGGTCGAATCCGATGTTGCCTCGTTTATTCGATCGCGTAGAGATTCCCGTCGTCCGAGGCCACATAGAGCATTCCATTGGCCACCACCGGCGTGGACGAAATGCGTCCATTAACCTGAAACTGCCATCGAGCCTCGCCAGTCAGGGCATCCACACCATAGAGGACACCCTCGGTGTCTCCTACGTACAGGGTCTGGCCCGCTATCGAGGGTGAACCCGTAATTTTTGCATCCGCTGTGAACTTCCATACCGGCTGGCCGTCAGAGCGGTTCAAAGCGTACACGGATCCAGACTCCGAGGCCACGTAGATCATGCCATTGCCTATCGCCGGTGTGCCAACAAAGCTCTCACGGGGATTTCGGAATCGCCACACGAAACCTTTCGGAGGCGGCAGAGTGTCCACAAGATTCCAAACGAACAGCTGCGTGCGCACCCATCGAGCGGTGTCCTCGAATGGCAGCTCGCGCTTGCTAAAGTCAATCGCCAGCACAAGACCGCGGGTGTCGGCAACATACACCAACTCTTCGTCGATGGCGGGGGCGCCTTTGGTCTCAGCGGTCAAAAGGTCGAGACGATGTTTTCCGGTGTCCGCGTCGACGACATAGACATGCCTGTCCTGGGAATTAAATGCAACCACGTCCTGATGGGCGGCGGGGTCCGATAGAATTCTGCCTTCCGTCGAGTAGTTCCAACGCTTGCGCCCCGTAACCGCATCTAACGCATAGAGATTGTTGTCGCCGGAGCCGATGTACACAACTCCTTGATAAACCGACGGTGACGAGTAAACAAGGTCGCCTGTAGGGAACTCCCATTCGAGCGCGCCATCTGACTTCGCAAGCGCCAGAAGTCTCCCGTCTTTCAATCCAACGAAAACCAGGTCGCCGGCAACGGCGGGCGACGAGTCCACCGGGCCGGTGACTTCATGCTCCCAGATCAATTCTCCCGTGTTCGCCCTTAATGCCAAAACACGACGGTCACCCGTGCTTAAATATACTATTCCCTGGACCACGGCGGGGGAGGACAGGATCGGCGCATCTGTCTCAAACCGCCACGCCACCTGCCCGCCCGGTATTGGCACAGCATCCGACACAAAACCTGCATGGCTCGGGCTTCGCTGGAACATGGGCCAATCGCCCTGTGTGGGGTTCGCGCTGATAACTGAAACGGGGGCAATCAGGCGATTGGTCCCGCCTAGAGACTGGAAACCGATCCAGCCGCCCACAACGATCAACAGTGACGCGACGACAGACCATCGGACGATGCGTCGTCTACGGGCTGCGGCCCGGAGTCTTGCCTCCAGATCGTCGGCTTCCTCATGGGTCACATGTTTGCCCCGTTCCAGACGGGTCCTGCAACCGTTACAATACACGGCGTCGAGATCATTTTGGTGTCCGCAAGCGGGACAGAGAAGAATGGTGTCCATGACTATAAATTTTACACCAACGAAACGCCTGAGTGTAGTGAGAAATCGGTCAGGATCACCATCCCGTTTTTTTCGAAGCCGGGTTAGCGTGTGATAAACGCGACCCGCATGGCAACAGAACGCGGCACGCACGGCGCCCTGGCCGTGATCGTGCTTTTGGCATCCGCGCTCCGCCTCTACAATTTGGGGCAGGGCCACCCTGGCCTGGCCATCTATTCGGCCATCTCCAGCAACACGACCTCCTCTTTTCATAACTGGCTCTACCCGAGCATCTACGTGGACGGATCAATCCTGGCCGACAAACCGCCTGTGTTTTTCTGGGTCCAGGGAGCGTTCATCGCATTGCTGGGACCCACGAATCTAGCATTGAGGCTGCCTGCTGCCCTGGCCGGAATCGCATCGGTCGTGCTGCTATTCGTCATCGTGAAACGTTGTCACGGTTCCACGGCCGCCCTGTTGGCAGCGCTCATGCTGGCGGTCATGCCGCTGGACGTGAATTTCTCACGCGGGGTCTTCCTGGAACCCGTTACCAGCTTGACCATCCTGATTGCCACCTACTTCGTTGTCCGAGCAGTGCAGGATAAAGAGGAGCGATATTACTACATCGCCGCCGCGGTATTGGGCGTCGCCTTTATGGTCAAACTCTGGCAGGGATTGTTGCCTGCGCCGGCGTTCGCCGTATTGGCCCTCACGCACCGATGGACCACCTGGCCCAGGTTCGTCAGAATCACGGGAATATCCGCCGTGGCTTTTCTAGTGTCGGCGTTCTGGTGGCCGACACTGATGTCGTTGACTTCCGGCGCCTACGACGGCGTGATGCACGCGGACAGCGTGTGGGACATGATATTCGGTTGGAACCTGCGAGAGCGGTTCGGAGGTCTGGAATACGGCTCCCAGCACCGGCAGGACATTTTCTGGTTTGTCACAGGGCCGATGAGCCTGATATTGGGCATCTCTCTGCTTCCCGCAGCCCTGATCGGCGCGGCGACGCTCGTCTCTTCCCTGCGACAACGCGCAGCCAACCTCGGCCTGCTGTGGTTGGTATGGATGGCAGTGGCCGTGATCGGTTTCGGTGGCGCCTCGGTGAGGTTGACCAGTTATTGGACATCGGCCATGCCGGCGGTGGCCGCCCTGTCGGGTATCGGCATTGCCGCCCTGCTCGGCCGCTTCAAAGGGCCGGGGAAGCTCTGGTGGATTGCGGCCCTGGGATTCTTATATTGCGCGGACACCTTCTGGATCGTCCGGGACAGCGGCGACTACTTCAGAAACGCCTCGCGTCTCAGCATACTACTGGCGGCAGGCTCAGCCGTGTGGGCGCTGATTCCAGCGTCATGGACTCAGTTCAAGGGCGCTCCGGCCATATTGGCAGTCGTGGTTGCGGTTTCAGGAATCGTTGTCCTCAACACCACTGTCGGCGTCCACAATATCCTTCGACCCCGCGACGACACGTTGGGCAGGATCGGGTTCGATCAAGTGCCGTTGCCTCCACCTCCGGCGCCGAGCAGAAATCGGTCGCCGCAGCCCCAACAAACGGAGGTCCAGCGTCAGGGAAGCCTGATCACGTCGATAGTGAGGACGGAAATCCACGACCTGGACGAGGCGCTGGACTACGTTAACCAGAACAGGAGAGACAGCCGATACCTACTGGCCGCCGACACATACAACAGCAGCGCCAGAGTTTCCCTGGTTACTGGCGAGCCTATCCTTACCCTCTACTCCGAATACAACAAGACTCGCGTGACCGAATTATCCACACTGGAAGCGTTGGTTAAGGCCGGCGACGTCAGATTCATCCTGACATCGGAGGTGATGCGTTTCATGGACTTCGAATTGTACGCGTGGCTTCAGTCGAATACGAGAGATGTGTCGTTCCGGGCCGGTCTCCCTTTCAGTGATGAGATGAAGTTGATGGAGGTCGTCGACCAGTAGGCTTTTGGGAGTTGGCTGTCGCGTCCGTTCCTGAAACGCGATTCAATGACCCACTGCCATCAAGGTTTGGAAGATAACGTAATCGGCATTTGAAACAATGTCTGCCGAGACGCCCATCGGAGAACTGCGCTGCCACTGGTTTCCGCGTGCCATCGAAATGCCGGAGTTTAGCGGTCCCCGGAATCGAGTTGAGCGAAATCGGCATATACGCCCAGAATAGACTTTTCGTGCAGTTTTCAGGCGTAAATCGCCTCGGATGGTGATGCAAGTCCGTAGGCAGAAACGCCATTCGTGAATGCTTTTAGTACTTGACCGCACCGATGAATCTGTGTTATTTGTTCTACCTAACTTATTACGGGGTCTGATGAGCAATATCGAAGTGTCGAATAATTGCCAGAATTAAGGACGGAATACGGAGGGAGCAAAAATAGTATGAGAACTACTAAACTGTTTGGTCTCGTCTTAACGATGACCATATTGGCTATAGTTGCCGTAGCGTGTGCGGCAGACGAAGATGCGGCGCCCGCGGCGGCGCCTGCGCCGTCCACCGCGCCTGCGCCTGCGCCTGCGCAAGCGCCTGCGCCCGCGCCTGCGCCTGCGCTGGTTCCGCCGCCTCAGCAGGCTGCGCAAGCCCCGCAAGCGCCTGCCGCCGCAGCGCCCGCAGCGCCCGCACAGGCCGCCCAGACCGGTCCCACGACATCTGCCCCGGCCCCCAGCACAACGCTGGCTCGGCCCACGGCGGTTCCCGCGCCTGTGGTGGTGGCGACCGACCTGACTCCGATAGAACAGTACGTGAAGAGCGTTGGATACAAATCCGAGTGGGGTGACCCCGTAACCGGTGGCATCCTCCGATACGGCGCTTCCCACGTTTTTAACGGCCACGACCCCAACTATGGCCACAGCTTCGAAGGGCCGCAATTCCTGCCCACGTACAACGCGTTGCTGCGCTTCGACACGTGGCAAGGGCTTGCCGGGCCCATTGAGGGCGACTTGGCTGAAACCTGGAACCTCTCCGCCGACGGCTTGGCCGTGACGTTAAAGCTGAGGGAAGGAATCACATTCCAGGACAATCCTAACCTTCCTGCGGAGGTTGCCGCCAAGGTCTCCGGCGACGAGTTCACCTGCGAGGACGCCGAGGCAAGCTTGCAATTTGCCATCAACCCTCCGCAAAACTTCACCGACGAAGGGTTAACCCACACGGGCCCACGGTCAGGTCTTGGTCACATGAGCGCCACATCCTGCCCCGATGGAGCCCTCGGATACACCTTCAAGGTGGACTTTAGCGAACCCCTGGCACGGACGGTCACCATGTTCGCCGGCGCCAGAGGGATGCCTAACAACATGGACAAAGACTTCCTTGAGTGGCTGTATGCAACCTGCGTAACCTGCCTGGATGAGACCACTCCCGAGACATACCTGTGGGGCACCGGCACCGGCGCCTTCGTCCCAACAGAGTTCCAAACGGACGTCCAGACCAAAGTGCGGCGCAACCCCACCTACTGGAGAGAGGGATTGCCCCTGTTGGACGGCATGGACCAGTTCATCATCACCGACGGCACCACCCGGTTCACCGCCCTTCTGACAGGCCAGATCGACTATTTCGGAGAGGGAAGCGCATCGCTCCTGTCTGGACAGGTCGAGCAGGTTCAGAAGAGCTTCAGCGACAAGATCCACATCAACCCGGCCCTGCACTCCTGGGGCAAGGGCATTCAGATCAACATGAACAGGGAACCCCTGGATGACGTTCGGGTGAGGCAGGCCATGCACCTGGCAATGGACCGAGACCAGTGGATCGATTTCACCCAGGCCGGCACTCAGGTCGCCGCGCAGCGTCCAACCAACTGGATGCCCCCCGGAACACTCTGGGCATTGCCTGACGACGAATTGATGGCGCTCCCCGGCTGGCGTCGAGGAGACGGCAAAGCAGAAGATATTGTCGAAGCCAACCGTCTGCTGGACGAAGCATTGGGCGACGGCGTGCGGTTCAGCATCGCGTGCATGGCCCAGAGTTCCCAGATGTACATTGATGGCTGCCTGTTCTTCCAGGATCAGATGTCCAAAAACGTGAACATCGAAGTGACTGCTGACTTCGTGGAATCCGCCGTTCAAGGTGAAAGAGGCCAAGCTGAGCAGTACGACGTGCATTACGGATCCAAGGTAACCACCAACGTCGGTGACCCGGATGACTACTACATGCTCTCAGCAGTCCCTGAGTTCGAGAGTTGGTACTACAAAAACACCGGCGCCTTCAATTCCCATTCGGAACAGGCCACCGAATTAGAAGCGATGGTGCGAGCTCAGTCCAAGGAACTGGACGTGGCGAAACGCCGGGACATGGTTCAAGATATTGAGCGCATACTGGCAACAGAAACGTTCTTCCAGATACCGTTCCCCTGGACCTTCATCTTCCCCGCCTGGTCAAAGGATGTCAGAGGTTGGACGCTTGGTCCATTCCCGTCCCAGATCAAGTGGTCCCAGTTTGAGAGAACCTGGCTCGCCAGGTAGCCTTGTTCCAGATAGACCAACCATTGGGGCGCTCCTGTTAATCCAGGGGCGCCCCAATGCCTGTAACTTAAGAGGTCGTAAAGTGGCCCGCGCTGCCGCGTCGAGAAGTGTCCAGCGCTCAGACAGAAGCGGGCGAACGAACACAGCGCGATTAATGGGTAAGACTTGCGGCCCCCAATCCCTCTGTGGACAATAATTCAAA
This sequence comes from SAR202 cluster bacterium, assembly GCA_030743915.1. GTDB lineage: Bacteria > Chloroflexota > Dehalococcoidia > Lucifugimonadales > UBA1123 > UBA1123. The sequence goes on from JASLRP010000306.1 coordinate 6,732, forward strand.
ACACCGACTAAATCACACTGCCGATTTGCAGTGGCATAGACGTAAACGGTTGCCTCGTTTACTTACATGTTCGGACTGGCAGTCAGGCTAAAGGTGAAATATGCAGCAGTATATAGCGCGGCGGCTCTTGTATGGGCTGTTGACGGCTGTTCTGGTATCGTTGTTGGTCTTCGCCCTTATGAGAATAGCCCCCGGCGACGTGGCTCAGATGATCGCGATTGAGCAGTCGGGAGGAGACGCGTCGGCCATCACTGATGAGCAATTGGCAACCATCCGAGAGGCCCTGGGCCTGAACGACGCACTGCACATCCAGTACATCAAGTGGATGGGAGATTTCGTCACTGGCGACTGGGGTGAATCGCTGTTCAGCAGACGCTCCGTGTTTACCGAGTTCGTTTCGAAATTCCCTGTGACTTTCGAGTTGGTCATACTCTCCCAGATTGTGGCTGTGGTCTTGGGGATCCCCGCCGGGATAATCATGGCCCTCAAACAGGACACCAGGATAGACTATATCGTAAGGATACTTTCCCTGGCGGCCCTCTCTGTGCCCTCCTTCTGGAGCGCCACCCTGCTTTTGCTTGGCGGCGCCTACTTCCTCGGATGGAATCCTCAGTTAGGTTATGCGCCATTCTTGGATGACCCGTTGGCGAATCTCCAACAATTCCTATGGCCGTCACTCATGCTCGGCTACATCAGCGCAGCCACAAAGGCCAGAATGATGCGCTCGACCATGCTGGAGGTATTGCGCCAGGACTACATCAGGACTGCCCACGCAAAGGGGTTGGCCGCATTTGTGGTCACCTCTCGGCATGCGCTGAAGAACGCCTTTATCCCGGTGGTAACCGTGATTGGCATAACCACCGCGCTGGCCCTCGGAGGGTCAGTAGTTATGGAACGGATATTCACGCTGCCCGGGATAGGCAACTACATCCTTGACGGCATGCTGAGACGGGACTTCCCGGTAGTGCAGTCTGTTGTTCTGCTCTTCGCCGCAGGCGTGATCATTGTCAACCTGTTGGTGGACCTGTCCTACGGCTGGTTGGACCCACGGGTACGATTCCAATAGAAAGTCCTCATAAGGTGTAAGAATGGCAATCCAACAGAGTGAACGATTAACGTCCGGTAAATCCGGGCTTGCGGTATGGAAGTCAATCAGCGGGTTCATGACCCGAAAACCCCTGGGAGCCGCTGGCGTTGCAATCATCGTCGTAATGGTGGTGATGGCCGCTGCCACTCCGATAATTACCTTCTATGACCCCATCGAGTGGAACCTTTCGGACAAGTTGGAGTCTCCCAGCCTGACACACTGGCTTGGAACCGATGA
>JASLRP010000307.1 GCA_030743915.1 SAR202 cluster bacterium
CATGGGGCAGGCCGGCGCCAGATATGTTCCTCAGCAAAATCCCATCACGATACGCCAACTTCTCACTCATACGTCGGGGCTGAGTTACGGGTTCTACGAAGATTCTCCGGTGGAGCAGATGTACCAAGACGCCAATCTCAGCGACCCGGACTCCAATCTTCAAGAGATGATCGAGAAGCTGAGCGGGATGCCGCTACTCAGCCAACCAGGGACCGCATGGAGATACAGCGTCGCCACCGACGTGCTGGGCCGTCTGGTCGAGATAATATCCGGCGAGTCCTTCGACAGATTTCTGAAAACCAGGATATTCGATCCGCTGGGCATGGATGACACCGCTTTTTACGTAGCTGAAGACAAACTGGACAGACTGGCATCCGTGTACGGTCCCTCTGAGAACGGTGGAATTGAGAAACTCGACAACCCGGGAGTCAACAGATACAAGAAACCTCTCACCAACTTCTCCGGTGGCGGAGGCCTGACATCCACGGCGTCTGATTATCTGAAGTTTTGCCAGATGATGCTGGATGGAGGCGCTGCGAAAGGCGGCCATCTGCTGGCTCCCAAAACGGTCGAGTTGATGACTGCGAATCACCTGCCCGACGATCTGATGCCATATTCGGTCAGTGAAGTCGGAGCAGATTTCTCCCAGGGTTGCGGATTCGGCCTGGGATTCCGGGTGATTTTGGATATTGCGGAACACGGCACGCTCGGCACAGAGGGTTCCTATTCCTGGGGCGGGGCGGCCAGCACCGTGTTCTGGATAGACCCTGTGGAAGAGCTTGTGGCGATTTTCCTCACTCAATTCATGCCTTCGAGTCAGTACGCGATCCGCAGCGAATTCCAGATAGCAACCTATCAGGCGATGGTGGAGTGAGGCGGGGTGTCAGGTTTTCAAGTGTCAGGAAAGGAATCTGAACCTCGTTGCGCTAAAAAAACTAAAGCTGAAAGCTGACGGCTGTTAGCTGAAAGCCAGCCCGGAGGGAACAATGCCCGAAAGACCAAACCTTGTGTTCATATTCAGTGACCGCCAACGGTTCGACACCATGCGAGCCTATGGCAACGACTGGATACAGACTCCGAACCTCAACATCCTCTCGGATCAGAGTTTTGTGTTCGAGAACGCCTACGTGACTCAGCCAGTCTGCGCTCCGGCGCGGTCGTCCATCATGACCGGGCTGTTTCCTCATGCCACCGGGGTTCCCAGGAACAAGCTGGTGATGCGTCAGGACGTTCAGACAATCGCAGAGATGGTGTCGGACGATTACTCGACGGCCTATTTCGGCAAATGGCATCTGGGTGACGAGCTTGTGGCTCAGCGCGGTTTCGAGCAGTGGGCCAGCGTTATGGACAGACTCTTCGACGAGTACACCAAAGAAGAGTATCTCTCGCTGTTCACAGACTATCACCACTTCCTGATCGAGAACGGTTTCGAGCCAGACACCGACGCTCCTCCCGGCAAGATATTCTCCGACGGTCTGAGGTCGACCTTTCCAGCCGAGTTCCAGCAGGCGTCATTCCTGGCCGGCCGCGCCGAGAGGTTCATTCAGGAAAACCATGAAAATCCCTTCGTGATGTATGTCAGTTTCCTGGAACCTCACCCACCATTCACGGGACCGTACGATCATTTATACGATCCTGAGTTTTTGCCGGTGGACGCCACATTCCTCAAACCTCCCGAGGGGCATTCGTTGTTCAGCAGGCTGAGGTCTGAATTCTTCATGAACTCCGGGTTCTCCAACGCCACAGACGATGAGACCCGCGAGGACTGGGAGCGCCAACGCGAGGCGTACAACACCATACCCACTCTGGTGGGACACGACATTAACGATGAGGCCAGTTGGCGACGTCTTCGCGCTGGATACATGGGCAACATCACCCTGGTGGACGACGCGGTGGGAAGAATCGTGAGCGCGGTGGATAATGCGGGTTTGAGCGACAACACCATCGTTGTGTTTACCTCTGAACACGGGGACCTGGTGGGCACGCACGGGATGCTGGAGATGCGGACGTTCTACGAGGAGGCCGCCAAGGTCCCGTGCATGATTCGTCTGCCGTGGATGAACACCGAACAGAAGATGATCGGCGGCAACTTTACTCAGATCGACCTGGTCCCGACTCTGCTGGACCTGATGGGAGAGCCGATTCCCGAAGGTCTTCACGGCCAGAGCAGGGTCGAAGTTCTGAAAGGCGAGGCTACTCTGGACGACAACGACGTGTTCATTGAGCACAATGGCATCGGAGACCGCGACCTGGGCAATCCGCTCATCAACGAGATGAACAACTTGCCCTGGCGTTCGGTCGTCACCGCAGACCGATGGAAGCTGAACCTGTGCGCCGGCGATCAGTGCGAGCTTTTCGATCTCAACACCGATCCCATAGAGGAACACAATCTGTTTGACGACCCAGCCCAACGAGACCGCATCCGCCTGATGGCTACAAAAATCCGGTTGTGGCAGCATCAAGTGGGCGACGATGCTCCGTTGCCGTCGGTGTAGGGATCGGAGCGCGCCATTCTGAATCCGCAGATGAAGAATCTGGTCGTGAGTTGAACAACGGTCGTCGCCTTTGTAACCAGATGCTTCGCCTCCGCTCAGCATGGCCTATTTTACTCAGAACTCATTGCGAACCTTGACCGCTTGACCCGAGCGAATGGACTCCCAACAGGCCAGTCCTGTGGAGACGACGCGGGCTCCGTCTCGCACCCCGACCCACGGAGCCGCGCCGTTAAGCACGCAATCGGCCATGTGACGAAGCATGACAGCCATCTCTCCCCTGTGGCCTCGGATGGCTGAAGCGTCGGCGCGGTATTCCGTCGTGTAGGTGCGCTCTGGAATCCCGCTTTCGGGATCGAAGCGCATCACCCCGTCTCTGATTGTGCCTTTCGTGCCATAGACCGCAAAGCCGTTCATCGGGACTCCGGGCGGTTCCACCAGGCCGTGGAATGCGTTGATGTGGCCGATTTTTCCACTGGCGAATTTCAAGTTGATGACGAAGTTGTCTTCCTGCGGATACTCCGAGGCGATGCCGCTGCGGATGCCGTAACAATGCACCTCTTCGATGTCCCCCATGAACCACCGAAGGCAGTCAATCGGATGGCAGGCGCCGCCGAGCAGCAGGTCCTGGGGCATGGTGACTCGCCAGGGCGTCTTTTCGTAGACCGGTCGCAGATCGTGAGTGTATGCAGCCTCAGCCATGAACAGTTCGCCTAACGCTCCAGAATCGCAGACTCGTTTGGCGTCCATCAGGTCGTATCGGCCTCGCAATGTCTGGGTGATCAGAAGCGTGAGTCCTGACCTGTCCACTGCCTCCACAACGCTCTCGACCTCTCGCATAGTGTATGCCATCGCCTTGGTCATCATTACATGCTTGCCTGCCTCCAGCGCTGCCAGAACCTGAGCGGCGTGCAACGGGCCGGGAGTGTAGATGCCCACGATGTCTATGTCGTCGCGGGCGATCAGTTCTGAATAGTCGGTGGTGAGGGCGGTGATACCGTGCAGGTCTCCGGCGACACTCAACCGCTGAGGGTCACTGTCGCAGAGAGCAGTCACGCGGATGGGGATGTCCTGATATTCAGGACGGTTCGCTTCGAGGAGAGTTTCTCCGT
>JASLRP010000308.1 GCA_030743915.1 SAR202 cluster bacterium
GCACCGGTTCCACTGGATACCGCTCGGCCCAGGCGTCGAAGCCACCCAGCAATGCCGTGGACTGGAAGCCCATCTCGATCAGTCGAAGCGCCACACGGGAGCTTGTTGCTTCGTTGGGTCAAGTGCAGTAGGCAACTACCAGGCGGTCATGAGATTGGTCGGATGCCCAGTCCGTCACCTCGTGGGGCAACACTCGGATGCCGCCGGGTATCTGGCCTCCGTCGGTCTCGTAGTGGGCGCGAGAGCGAACGTCAAGCACGACTGGCGGGCTATCTGAGTTCATCAGTTCGTTCAACGCATCCACTGTGATTACGGGTATCTGATCTTCGTGACTGCCGAACAGCCCGGCGACGGTCCCCTCCCGCTCTTCGTCAAAGGTCTCGACCTCCGCCTTGCGACCATACCACGCAGAGAACGGCGTGGCAGTCGCGCCGTGGATGAACACCGACCCGATCACCACAACTCCAACCGTCGCCAACAGCAATTCTGAGCCTTCGATCCCCGCCACCACGACCAACAGAGCCAGTAGCAGCGAGTTCAGCCCTCGCGGCCCGAACCAGCAGATGAACGCCTTAGCCTCCCAACTCATGTGCGCTTTGAACAGCACTGCCGACAGCACGGAGGGTCGTATCACGAATATCACAAACACGCCCAGCAGAATTGCAGGGACCCAATCGACGGAGCCCAAGATTCCGGACAGGACTGCCCCAAACAGCACGAAGGTCAACAGCATCGCCACCTCAGCGGTGGTCTCGCCGTAATCGAGGAAACAATCGCACAAGGCCTGATTCAGCACGACGACTGACAGGCCGGCCGCGAAGGCGCCGAGAAACCCGTCCCCTCCGGCGGCTGTGGCGGCGGTGTAAGCCGCCAGCACCAGCCCGATGCCATAGAGAGCCTGATGCTCTCGGCGCACGCCGAAGGCTCTGTCGGCCCTGCTCATCAACCATGCGCCGACCCCGCCGACCGCAAATCCGATGGCCGGGCCGAGAACCAGTAGTTTCAGAAGGAATGACACCCACTGACCGCCTCCGCCTACATCGCCTGTGGCAACGGCGATCAGCACCAGGATGACCGGAAGAACAACGATGTCGTTCATGCCTGCCTCGATCCTGAGAACCTGCCGAACAGAGCGGGGAATGCGATGGTCTCTCAGTATCTCACGAAGAACGACCGGATCGGTCGATGCCAGAATGGCTCCACCGATGAACGCCACGACCCACCCGAACCCGACTAACAAGGCCAATGGCACTGCCCCCAGGCTGATCACCAGGGCCGTCCCAGGTCCCAAAATCAGGAATGGGACCAGCCAACGGCGCCCCATCTCCTCCACCTGAAGTTGAGCGGCGTCAAGAAACAGCACGAGCGAGAGGGTGAGTGTGGCTGTCACCTCCAATACCTGGTCGTGAGGCCCCAACTCGATGGCTCCGAATCCTCGTTCTCCCAGCAAAAGGCCCAGTCCCAGGAACATCAGAGGGAAGGAAAGAGGCGACCGTTCCACAATGCCCGATGCCAGCGCGGTCACAATCAGGATGACCGCTATCACGCCAAAAACAAGGAGCATGTCAATCAACGATCATTCTCCCTTCGAGGCATTCGGGGTGGCTTTGGTTGGAGTCGCGGGCTTCGGAACCGGTGAAACCCCAGGATACGTCGCCTGGAATGAAAATAATGTAGGGATCGGGATCAAGCATTATTCAATCGAGACAATCGCAAAAAGGGGGTGAGTGCCAGCCCGGTGGCTCGCGGCTGTTGAGAGGCGGAAACTGATCCAAGGTTCCAATTGTCCTGGACTGGCACGCAGAAGTATAACACAGCGCCCAGCTTGGATTCCCATCCGCGCTGAACGCATTATCCGGTTGGCGTCACGTTTCCAGACCTGATCTGGCCTTCGATGAACAATCGGAGCACCGCTTCATTGGCGGCGTTCCTCAGAGTTCTGGCAATCTGACCTTCAGTGTCTATGAATACAGTTGTGGGGAGAGACAACACCCGATAGTCGCGGGATATTCCGCTCAGGTCGCGCCCGAGAGGGTACGTTACGCCAGTCAGTTCGGCGAATTCGCGGGCATCCTCCTCGAAATCAGAAACTGCCACCCCCACGAAAATCACGCCCTGATCGCGGTACTCCTGGTACATGGTCTCGAAAGAAGCCATCTCCCACCGACAGGGCGGACACCACGATGCCCAGAAATTCAGCACCACAACCTGTCCTTGAAGATCAGACAACGCCAGTGTCTCGCCACTGAACAGCGTCATTTCGAAGTCGTGCGCCATCGATGCGTCGCTGGTCGATCTGATGAGCGCAGGGGTTGGAGCGGGCGTTGGCGTCGAAGGATCAGGTGTCGCGGTCGGGAGAGTTGTGGGCGTGACCGAAGGTTCCGGTCTCGGTGTTGCAGTGGGCTCAGGAGTTGCTGTTGGCGCCACGACCTCAGGGGTCGCGGTTGGCCTCAGGACAACGGCAGTCGGAGTCACCGAAACCTCGATAACGGAGGCCAACGGCTCGACTGCCTCTTCGTCAGCAGCGCACGCGACACTTGCTCCAAGCAGAACCGCGCCCGCTAACACGCCAATCCATCTCAACATTTTGCGGTAAACCTCGAACCAGCGCTCCGCTATCTATCTTGCCCAAAAGCCGGCATGACTTCTTTTGCAAAAATCCGAAGCTGGTCAAAAAACTCATCGCTGGCTCCGAATTCATATAAGGGCAAGTCGCCGCCACCATTATACCCACTTAGGGTCCGCGTGGACACGATTACTTCATGATATGCGTTCAAGGATTCACCGCGAAGATGATCGACCAAATAAACGTGTGTCATAACCCGTGGCGAGCCAGGCAATCGGAACACTGGCACGGTGTCTGTAGATTCTTCGTTTAAGGCGTAAGACAAAAGTGTATCTAATAAAGAACTACTCTTGAATGCCCGGTGAAATGTTGCGTTGTAGTCATGCGGCCAAGGCAAATCCCGCAAGAGCGGGATGTGTTTTGGGGATCGATAGAGACGTTCGATATCAACCGCAGTGCGGTTCCAGGGATCCAGAACGAGTGATCGCCAGTCGTCGCCAGGCTGGCCGGTAATAGAATCGTTGATAAATCATCTCAGGCGCAATTTCTTCGCTCAGTTTGCATTGCTGAGCCTCGGCGCAATCACTGTATTCGCGACAGTGATTGCGTTGGTCTTGACCGAAGGGGACGCAGAATACTTCAGCCTGTTCCAGCAACACGCCGAGGCGATGCAAGCTGGCGAGCCAATTACGCCAGAAGAACCTTATTCCATAGCCAGCCTGACGGACAACCTCCGCCACCATGCGTGGGTAGACGTTGCGGCCATCAGCGCCGGATTTGGCATTTTGTATCTTGCGCTGGTGTCCATCGTGTGGAGCGGTTGGAAAACGAATCGGCGACATCAACATGACCTGGAGTCAGCCAACGAAACTCTTGTTCACAGCGACGCCAGCGTTCGGAAGATGGCCGATGAACGGGCGTCTGTGGCCGAATTAGGCCGGATTGCAACCTCCGCTCCTGACATCGACGACATCTACGAGATATTCGCCAGCCGTGTCGGTTCGCTGGTCCCATTCTCGATGCTGTCAGTCAATCTCATCGACCAGAGTGACAACTCATTCACGACAAGGTATGTTGCAGGTGACCAGATATCGCACCATCTTCAAGGAACGAAGATGCCGATAACCGGAACCTTCGTCGAGCCGCTTCAAAATGGACGCTCGGCCGTTTTATTTCAACCCGTCAATATTGAGGAAGTGAAGGATTCGTTCCCATCGTTGGCGCCTGGCTACAATTACGGATTCCGCTCCTATCTGGGCGTGGCGCTGGTGTCAGGTAACCGGAGAATCGGCTCCCTTCAATGGCAATCCAAAGCAGCATCCGCGTATTCTAAGTCAGACTTTTCGCTAGCAGAGCAGATCGGCTCTCAGATCGCGGGCGCGTTGGCTAACTCCCAACTCCATACTGATCTTGAACGAGAATCCCGTGACCGCGAGGCGTTGGCGAATATCGGGCGCATCATCAGCTCTTCGCTGGCGATTGAAGATGTCTATGGGCGTTTCGCAAAGTCGGTGCGCGATTTGATTCCATCTGACCGAGTGGTAATAAACGTTATCGACACCGACGCCTATACTTACAAGAACGTGTATCTGTCTGGAATAGAAGTCGCAAATCAGGGAATCGGCGAACAGATTTCCCTTACTGGGACTCAGAACGAAGCCGTCGTCAGCGCCAAAAGGTATCATCTTATCCAGGGAGATGATGTCGATGGCATGTTGTCCGAGTTCCCGAGACTGTCTGACGGACTCAAAGCAGGCCTACGGGCGTTCCTTTCCGTGCCACTGATATCTAACGAACAGATCATCGGCACGCTGAATCTCAGAGCTTATCGACCTGACGCATACACGGACCATCACGTCAACCTGGCCGAGCGGGTGTCAGCACAGATAGCCGGAGCCATCGCGAACGCGCACCTTCACGCTCAGCTCGACCGTGAATCCCATGAACGCGAAGCGCTGGCAGACATTGGGCGCGTAATCAGTTCTTCGATAGACATCGACGAAGTCTATGAGCGATTCGCTGCGCATGTCTCCCGCGTTCTCCCGTTCGATAACCTCAGTATCAGTGTGGTCGACCAAGAGCGCGATGTATCAACGGTGACCTACTCATCAGGTTCGTTGCAGATTTCAGAGCGCGATCCGGGTGACATATACCCTCTGGTTGGATCGCTGGTCGGCTCCGTCGTTCACGAAAGGTCCACGGTATGGATTAATGACGTCACATCTGATCAGATCGAAAGCGAACTTCCCGGGCTCGCCCCAGGTTACGCTGCCGGAATTCGGTCATTTCTGGGCGTGCCGTTGATACACGGCGACAATCTGGTAGCCGTTCTTCAGGTTCGGTCGTGTGAACCGCGCGCGTACTCCGATCATCACATAACCCTCGCAGAACGAGTCGGCATTCAGATCGCTGGCGCAATTGCCAACGCCCGACTCCACGCCGACCTCGAGCGAGAGGCCAAAGAACGGGATGTGCTGGCCCAGATCGGCCGCATCATTAGTTCTTCACTGGTTGTTGAAGAAGTCTATGAGCGATTCGCCGACCAGGCCGCTCGAATAATCCCGTTCGATAGAATAAGCATCGCAAACATAAATCCAGACCAGGAAACCAGCTATGTCTCTTACTCATCAGGGCTCGCGGTCGAAGGAAGAACGATTGGACAGATGGTGCCGCTGAATGGTTCTCTTCTTGGAGAGGTTGCGCGCCGCCGAGCGCCTCTGCTCATTCAGGGATTCACAAGGGACGACATTGCCGAAAATTACCCGTTCTTCCTACCGGGCTACGATGCGGGCATTCGATCATCGCTGAGTGTGCCTCTCATTCAGGCGGACGAAGTCGTGTCTGTCCTACAATTCCGTTCGCGCGACACCCAAGCGTACCAAAAGCGCGATACGGTGCTCGCACAGAGTATCGGTGATCAAATTGCGGGAGCCCTTTCCAATTCGAGGTTGTTTGTTGAACGACAGGTGGCGCAAGCCGCGCTGTCCGAAGCCGAGGAGAAGTACAGGGTCCTGGTTGAAAACGCCAACGACTCAATCGTGCTCTTGCGAAATGGGAAGATCGTCTATTGCAACTCAGCATTCGAAACACTCCTTGGTTATTCCAGCGAAGAGATTGCCTATCTGGATTTCGTGAACGACGTTGCGCCCGGATTCCAAGAGCATGACTTGGAATTTGACCGCCTGGCAATGAACGGGCCAGAACAGCACGAGATTGACCTGATAACGCAGGAAGGTTTCCGAGTCTCGGTGGTGGCGCGACCTCGGATCATCGAATACCAGGGGCAGGACGCGACCATGATCGTCATGCGCGATGTCAGTGAGCGAAAACAACTCGAAGAGCAATTAGCCCAGGCTCAGAAGTTGGAAAGCGTTGGAAAACTCGCCGGTGGCGTTGCTCACGATTTCAACAACCTGCTGTCGGCCATTCTTGGCTTCGCTCAATTGGCGGGCAACCAGTTGGCCTCCGCAGAGCCAGTCAGCGGAAACTATCTCAAGCAAATTACGACCGCGGCAGAACGTGGCGCCGGCCTTGTCCGTCAGCTTTTGGCGTTCTCTCGACGTCAGATCACCGCGCCGATTGTGTTGTCAACGAACGAGCAGATCGTAAATCTGGACAAGATGCTCCGACGGCTGATAGGCGAGCACGTTGACCTGAAGTTGGAACTGTCCGAAGACCCGGGAATCGTGCTTGTTGACCCCGGTCAATTGGACCAGGTGCTGATAAATCTTGCGGTGAACGCCCGGGACGCCATGCCGGCCGGAGGCAGACTGACAATTCAGACCGAGAGTGTAACTTTCGGCCCCGAGGCAGTTATCCTTGACCCGGAACTCTCGCCTGGAGAGTACGTTCGAATCTCGGTCAGTGACGACGGGATTGGGATGACATCAGACGTGGCCGCTAGGGCTTTCGAGCCATTCTTCACCACCAAAGGCGTTGGCGAAGGCACAGGACTTGGGCTTTCAACCTGCTACGGCATTCTCAAGCAAAACCACGGCCACATAACGCTGGAAAGCCGACTGGGTGAAGGGTCCACCTTCAAATTATACATTCCCAAGAGTGTGGCCCTGCCCGAAGCGCCTGCCGAGATTGAAACACCATACGACTTGCTTGGCGGATCAGAGACCGTCCTGCTGGTGGAGGACGATGAGGCTGTCCGAGAGATAACTGTAGAAGCGCTGAATATCCAGGGTTACAGAGTCCTGGAGGCCTCCAATGGCGAGGAAGCAATCAAGATCATCGACAGCTGCAAACTTGAGCACATCGACCTGCTGTTGACGGATGTGGTCATGCCCATCATGGGCGGCAGAGAGCTTGCCGGTTGGTACAGGGCGTCTTTCCCTGAAGGAAAGGTCATCTACATGTCTGGATATTCGGATGATCTGGTTGCGGCCAGAGAGATTTCTGGGCCGGATGGCAACTTCATGCAGAAACCCGTTTCACTTTCCGAGCTTTCAAACAAAGTGAGGCACGCTCTGGACGGATAGTCTGACGCCAACACCCCGATTTCCGCGTCGAAACTCGTCGCTCGGGTCTCGCTCAGGAACGCAACAGCGCCGGAAGTCGTTTGAGGTGTTCGATATCCGCGGCGGGAACGAAGTGGTCTACGTGAGGCGTTGCTGCCTGAAGACCCCGCGCCAGAGGCTCAAAGTCACGCGATCCTAGCAACGGGTTCAACCACACCAGACTGCGCACGCGACGCCGCATCCTCTGCAAAGCCCGCGCCAGGTCATCTGGATCGCCAGTCTCCCAGCCATCGCTCAGCAGGAATACTGTCGTGTAGCGGTCCAGCAGGTGATCGTAGTTGACGTTGAGGTCAGCCAGCGACTCGCCGATCCTCGTCCCTCCCGACCAGTGATTGACGGCCCGGCCAATTCGCGTCAACGCCTCTGAGAATGATGGGGAAGACAGTTCCCTGGTCACTCGCGTGACGGTGGTGCTGAACGCGAACGCCTCGACGCGCTTGGTATGCTGCCCGACCGCGAACATCAATTGCAATAACATTCGGGCGTAGCGGTCCATCGAGCCACTGACATCCAGCGCCACCAACAACCTGGGGACCTTGGGAACTCGCCTCATTCGAGGCAGGCGCACCGCGTCTCCGCCGGTGCTGAGACTCATGCGCATGGCGCTCCGCAGGTCTGGTGTGCCCTTTCTGCGATGGCGCTTGCGGCGACGGCCCGGCCTGGACGCCAGCGCTCGGACTATCCGGGCAGCGATACGCGAAAGCTCGGACATGTCCCGGCCGTCCAATACGCTCAGATCAGTCTCAGACGTTACGTGGCGTCCGCTTGCTCCCGTCCGAGTCAGTTGGATCAGCGTGTCCTTGGACTCGGGGTCGTCATCCGGCAACGCCAGAGCGCGCGGGACCTGGCCCGTGGTTCGAGTCTCTCCAAATCTGTTGGAGGGATTCTCGGGTGGCTTGACTCTGGGCATCGGCTGAAAATTCCAGAACCTGACAAACAGAGCGTCGAACGTCGCCAACTGCTCCTGGCGAGAGACCAACAAACTGCGCAGCGTCCAGTAGATTCGACCTTCGGTCATCAAGTCCACCATGGACACTGCCTTGATAGCGTCAGACGTCTCCAGAGGGCCGATTAGCAGTCCGTGTTCCCTCAGCACACGGCAGAAGCCCGTCAGATGGGAAATGAAATCGTAGTTGCTCTCCATGACTCGGTATTCTAGCGCCCTCAACACTTTGGCGTCGCCGTTCGTCTTGAATATACAGGCGCACGCAAGGAGAGCAATAGATGCAACCAACCGAATCGGCAATTCAGCTCAATGATCTGACCAAAGTGTTCGGGCGCGGCAAGAAGTCCGCCATCGCGGCGGATCGAGTCTCCATGCAGGTCCGGCCGGGCGAGGTCCTGGGATTCCTGGGTCACAACGGAGCAGGCAAGACCACGACGATCAAGATGATCTGCGGACTGATAACCCCGACCTCCGGGGGCATAAAAGTAAACGGATACGATGCCCGTCGCCAGAAGAAACACGCCATGCGCCAGATAGGGGCAGTGCTGGAGGGAACACGAAACGTATATTGGCGACTCTCAGCCTGGCAAAATCTTATGTATTTTGGCAGATTGAAAGGCGTTCCAAACAGACAGATTGGCCTTGCGGCCCAGAGGTTACTGGGGACTCTGGATTTATGGGACCGTCGGCATGAGAAGATACGGAACTTTTCACGGGGCATGCAGCAGAAGGTCGCCATTGCCAGTGCTCTCGTGTCCGACCCTCCGGTCATACTGTTGGATGAGCCAACCCTGGGACTGGATGTCGAGGCGGCGCGTACCGTAAAGAACGTCGTCCGTCGGCTGGCCCGAGAAGAAAACAAGGCCGTCTTGCTCACCACTCACCAACTGGACATTGCTGAAGAGCTTTGCGACCGCATTGCCATCATGCGCCAGGGTCGTCTAGTGACCGACAAACCCACGGACGAACTGCTCTCAATGTTCAGCGACTCACAAGATTATGTGATCAAGTTGGCGGGCCAGACGCCAAGCCAAATCAGCCCAATTCCCAGCCTGACGCTGAGTGTCGATGACCAGGATACATCGCTCCGGGGACAATTCTCCAGCCAGGAAAAACTGCTGGCAACGCTGGCGCAGACCCACCGAGCCGGTTTCGAGTTGCTGTCGGTGGCCCGCGTTACGCCGGACCTGGAAGACGTATTCATCGAACTGAACAATTCAGACAGAGAGGTGGCCTGATGGCGACCATCACTATATCGACCTTCAACGAGACGTACAAGGGCCTGCTGATAAGCTGGGATTATAGATTCAACACGCTGACCATGCTGTTCAAATTGAGCCTGTTCTTCGTGTTCATCAGCCTGATCGCCGGCCAGGGACGCCTCGATCCTGACACCCTTGCCCCTGCGCTGGTGGGTTTCATAATCTGGTTTTACGCAGCTATTGCGCTGAACAGCATGAGTCGCTCTCTGACCGAGGAGGCTCAGTCCGGGACGCTGGAGCAAATGTTCATGTCGCCTGCGCCAACGGCAGTGTTAATACTCGCCAGATCAGCCAGCGCCGTCATCCTGGCGACATTGATGCTTTTGCTGATCGTGAGCGGTCTGGTTCTTGGTCTGGGAATATACATCCCATTGGCATGGATTGCGATTCCGATATTCCTGCTGACGATGACGGGCCTGACAGGATTGGGATTCATGATGGCCGGCGCAACGCTGATATTCAAACAGACTGATCAGTTGACCAATCTTGTCGAGAATTTCCTGCTGTACCTGGGCGGGACGATACTGGCGGTGGACCTCCTTCCCCACATGCTGGGTCGCTTCGCCTCAATTCTTCCAACGACTCATGGCGTGGCGTTGTTGCGTAATGTGACGCTGGAGGGCGCGTCTCTGGGTCAGATATGGGACGATGGCAGCCTGACGCGGTTGGCAGTGAATGCGCTAGCCTACATCGTTGCAGGGTGGGCTGTGTTCAGCTTGTGTGAGAGAATCGCCGAGACAAGAGGATCCCTTGGACAGTACTGAACCACATGACACTGGAAGACCTGTACGAAGAGTTCGAATCCAGACTGCGAGGCTACGCCTTCAGCCTGGCCCACGACTCCCATGCCGCAGCCGATCTGACCCAGGAAACGTTCCTGCGGGCGACAACCAACGCCCTGCTTCTGGAGCAGTTGAACAAAAACCAGTGTCGGCGGTGGCTGTACTCCACACTCAAAAACATATTTGTGGATCAATACCGCAGAGGCAGACGCTACGACATCATCCTGGAACAGATGCGAGCGTCGATAGAAGACGAATCCGCGACACTGAACATCGAAGACCTTTCGTTCCTGGATGGAGTGCCCGAACGAGACCGCGACATCCTGATTCAGCGTTTCGTGCATGGCTCGACCAGCGCAGAGATCGCATCAGACATTGGGATCCCGGCGGCGACCGTCCGCTCCCGGATCCGTATCGCCTTAAATCGAATCCGTAAACATCCCGAACTTTACGAGTAACCAATTCCGATTGGAGCAGACATGTCCACACAGAACCAACGAAATCTCAGCAACATCGGAGTATTCGACATTCGCAACGCCAGTGAAGAGGCGATCAAGGCCGTTAATAGCATCGGCAACGTCGGCCTGTTCATAACATCCAGAGAAACAGCCAGTCAGGTCACCCACATGCAGACAAAAAACGTCGGCGCGTACATCAGCGCCCCATCCGAAGCCAGATTCATCAACGCTGGCCTCACAATCGGGGTCAACTATTTCAAAGACAGGCAGTCTTCCGAGTCGCTCATCGTCAACGGGCGCATCCTCATCGAAGAGGGAGTTGCCGGCGATGACCTGGAGCATGGCCTGCAAGCCCTGTACGTGAACGGCAGCATATTCTATCCATCCGCATTGGAGAGCATAATCCAATCGAAAATACAGTGGCATAATGGAGCATCTGTCGCCTGCGGTGAAGATGACATCATCGAGGAAGGGCGATGGGTTATGGACGAGTCTTACCTGAATAACCTGGACGACGACTCGATTATCATCACGGCAGGCAGGCTCGACATCCCCGACGTTCTACCCAACGACCTGTTGGAGCGCAAGGTTCGGTCGTTGAAAGTTGCCGGCTCAATCAGGCTCCACGAAGAAAACCGGCAGGTCTTGCGGTCTCGGATTCACCAGATTTCCAATCGCTCCAGAACCACGGTAATTCCAAGCGGATTCCAGCTATACGACATGCCCGTGGAGCTGAACAACGCAACACTCCAGTCACTGAATGACGCCCGCATGTTCGTCGATGGCCGCGTGGTGATCGAGCGAGACACCGACCCGGCTCTGTTGGACTCCTCCATCGCCGCCATCGGGACGACCGACATCCTGATCTGTCCAGAAGAGTTGCAAGCCACCATAGCGCAAAAGTGCGACCTGATACAGACACGCGCTGTAATTTATCGAGGCGAACTCTGGCTTGTGGAGGACGAACTGGAAGTCGCGCCATCCCGCTTCGATTTCATGGAAGACGGAGCCACTCTGGTGGTGTGGGGCGAGTTCTCTGTATCACCGGATGTAGAACCCAAAACCCTGGCAGACAGGTTTGAAGCAGTCCACAACTTCGGAGAGATATACTGCTCTCAAGCACAGATGGGGGCGATCCAGGCCAGGATGAAAACATCCCAGGGCGAGCTTCTGGAATACGCTGCTCGGGACGAGGGCGCTCTGCAAAGCGCCAACTACGGTTATCTGGCGCTATAGGCAGGCAGCAGGCACAGTATTCCTGGCGTCAGAATGCTGTGTTGATGGTTGAAGCCTGCGCCCAGAATGACTATCCTTTCACTGCCGGGGGGCGCGTTGCAGTGGCCCGATAATATGCCAGACTGCGACAGAAGCAATCGAAAGGTTCGCTTTGTCAGCATTCAGAGCATTCCTGGCGTGGACGCCTCGCACCCCCATATTCTACGGATGGATCGTTCTGGCCGTTGGAGCGCTGGGCACGTACGTTGCCACCGGAGCCGCCCAGATCACACTGGGCGGGGTTCAAAGTCTCATCACCGATGACACAGGATGGGACCGCCAAACCCTGGCATTTGCGGTGACCCTAGGCACCTGGTTGGGTGGCGCCATCACGCCCTTCGTTGGCCGCATGGCCGACAGGCACGGCCCCAGGGGGCTGATGCCGATCGCCGCGTTCATCACGGGGCTTTGCTTCTTCGGTCTGGCGGGGGCCAGAGCCATCTGGCAGTTCTATGCCTCCTACATCATCGCCCGGGCCATCGCCAACCCCATTCTGGTGGGCGTCGTTCCTCGCACGGTGACGGTCAACTTCTTCCAACGCAGGCGCGGTTTTGCCCTGGGTCTGTCCTCCACTTTCAGGCCCATCAGCGGAGCCGGTAACATACAGGTTATCTCAGTCATCGCAAGCTTCTTTAGCTGGAGGGCTGCCTACCGCTATCTTGGCGCGTTCTCCGTGCTGCTGGTAATCCCACTGTTTCTCCTGATGCGTCGCAGGCCTGAGGACATCGGGTTGCAGCCCGACGGCGAATCTAAACTGCCTAACACGTTGCCCCCTTCGGACGGTCCCACGGCCAGCGCCAACCCCGTGGAACGACTGTCGAGCGAACCTGCCTGGACTGCTGGCGCGGCGGCACGAACTTGGACGTTCTGGCTTATCGTCTTCGCGGAGATGTTCACACTCCTCGTGTCCGGGACCGTTAGCTTCCAGGTGGCTCCCTTCCTGGTGGATTCCGGACTGTCCCAATCGCTGGCGGTGGCCGCCTTGAGCCTCACCATTCTGCTGGGCGCGCTGGTCAGTCCACTATGGGGCATTGCGGCAGACACCCGCTCGCCGCGATCGTTGACGATGGCGGCGATCCTCCTGACCGGTGCAATCACAGTGTTCTTCCTGGTGTTCGACGGCGGCATGCCATCATTCGCAGTTGTCATCGCGTGGGGCACAGCCGCCGGAGGCCTGAACATCCTGGGAAGCATGATGCTGGCCCAATACTTTGGCCGGACCTCGTTCGGAGCGATATCCGGACTCATGGAGCCTTTCCGAATCGGGGCATTGGGTTTGGGGCCAACTTTCGGGGCGATCCTGCTGAGCAGGACCGGCGGCTACATCACCCTTTGGATATTCAGCGTTGCGGCTTACGCGATCGCGCTGGTGTTGATCTACGTTGTTCGTCCGCCGCGACAATCCCGTGTTGTGGTCGCAGAGTCCAACAGTTGAACCTTGAGCGCGGAGTGATTATCATTTGCCAGCCGGAGTCTATTGTGACGGGCCGCATGGGGACACCGACACGGTGGAAGGCATCTGAAGAGTCTCCGTTTGTCGGCAATCAAGGCATTCCTGGAATGGACCCCCCGAACTCCCATATTCTACGGATGGATAATATTGGCCGTCGGAGCGCTGGGCACCTACGTTGCCACTGGAGTGGCGCAGGTGACGCTGGGAGGAGTCCAGAGCCTGATCACCGACGACACTGGCTGGGACCGCAGATCGCTGGCCTTCGCGGTCAGCGCGGGGACCTGGACCGGCGCGGTGATAACCCCATTCATGGGCAGGTTGACCGACAGGTTCGGCCCTCGGGCGCTTATGCCCCCTGCCGCTTTGATCACCGGAGTGTGCTTCTTCATAATCGCCGACTCATCGGCGCTGTGGCAGTTCTATGTTGGATACATCATCGCTCGCGCTGTCGGAAACCCAACGCTGGTGGGCGTCGTCCCTCGAACTGCCGCCGTAAACTTCTTCCAACGACGCAGGGGTCTTGCGCTGGGGCTGGTGTCCACATTTCGTCCCATCGGCGGGGCCATCAACATACAGATTATCTCAATAGTCGCTGCGACCTTCAGTTGGAGAGCGGCATATCGATATCTGGGGATATTCTCCATTGTGCTGGCTGTGCCCCTGTTCGTTCTGATGCGGCGAAAACCTGAGGATATCGGCCTTCGCCCCGATGGAGACCCTCCTCCGCATTCAGAATCCCAGACCCCGGATGTTCCTTCAACCGCCTCTGAGGTCCCGAATGTCCATGCCTCTGAGCCTGTGTGGACGGCGAGTCAGGCGGCTTTGACCACGGCGTTCTGGTTCGTTGTCGGGGCAGAGATGCTCACCACTCTGACGTCGGCAACGGTGGGGTTCCAGATCGTGCCTTTCCTGGTGGATGGCGGGATGTCGCAACCGCTGGCAGTAACGGCCCTGAGCCTCAGTTCGCTATTGGGCGCGTTGGTGAACCCGGGCTGGGGAGTTGCGGCAGACCGATACTCGCCCCGGCGTCTGGCTCTGATAGCGCTGGCGGTCACATTGCTAATTACCACGTTTTTTCTGGTTATCGACGGAGGCCTGCCTGGAGTAATCGTCGCCGTCTCGTGGGGTATCGCATCGGGCGGGCTGAACATCCTGGGAAGCATCTTGCTGGCCCGGTTCTTCGGTCGAGCGTCCTTCGGAGCCATATCCGGTCTCATGGGGCCATTTCAGTTCGGCGCGCTGGGCCTGGGGCCAATTTTGGGGGCGATGCTGTTCACGCAGACTGGCGGTTACACAGTCATCTGGATATTCAGCGTTGTGTGCTACACCATCGCGCTGGGCCTGTTCTACGCCGTGCGACCTCCGGGCCTGCCTCGGTCGGCGGTCGCGAAGGAGAGCGCAGCGAACGATTGAGATGACCTAACGCTTCTGGTCATCGACCATACATTGGAGCCTTCAGGCGGCGCCAGAATCGCTTAGCCGCTAAGGACCCTTAATCCGAATC
The DNA here is from genome assembly GCA_030743915.1 of SAR202 cluster bacterium. GTDB lineage: Bacteria > Chloroflexota > Dehalococcoidia > Lucifugimonadales > UBA1123 > UBA1123. Next base: position 14,773 of record JASLRP010000308.1, read on the forward strand.
CGCCGTAGTCTGCCTGCGGAACTCTTCCGATCGAGCATACACCAGGACCACCGGCAGCATCACACCGATGCCGCTCACCATCAGTGCGAATTCGTTGTTGACCGCAGCAGCAAGGAGGCCGCCGACGAAGTAGCCAATTGGGAACAGTTGCATAGTGATACTGAACAGGCTGGTAACCCTGCCTCGCAGCTCATCGGGTATCGTCATCTGGACCATGGCGTTGATGGTCGTCATGTAGGCAATTCCGCCCGCGCCCATCACCGCCAACACGGCCAACGACAGATAGAACTCCCGAGAGAATGCGAAGACGAATGTCCCGATCAGCCAGATCACTCCTGCGCCAATCGGCAGCAAGCCTTTGCGCCGCACGTTCCCGGCCATCGCGAGGCCGACGGTGCCAACTACCCCACCCAACCCGAATGCCGTCATCATCAGGCCGAATCCCATCTCTCCGACATCGAGGATATCGCGGGCGTAGACCGGAATCAGTGGAAACATGAATCCAGCGAAGATTCCTAACACGTTCAGTGTCATCAGTATCCGGATCACGCTGTTCTCGCGGACATAAAGCAAACCGTCTGCGATATCGGACAGCGCGGACTTCGACTCGTTCCCGCCGTGCACGTTGCGAGATCGGATCAGCGCCGTTGCCACCACGCCCAAGAACTGAATCCCGCCGACAATGAAGTAGACCGGAGCAACTCCGAAAAATCCCACCAGGAACCCACCCAGGGCCGGACCTACGATCATGCCCAGGCTCGACAGCGTCTGGGTGAGCGACACTGCGGTCAGCATCTTCTCCCGGCCAACCAACTCCGCCACGATACTCTGGGCGGCCGGCATGGTGAACGCAGTTATGCCGCCCTGCACAAGCGTCAGCGCCAGCAGGTGCCAGATCGTGATGATGTCGATCGCCACCAGGTAACCGACCACGAGCGCCAGGCCGACGAGGCCCAACCGCATGACCACCAGAATATCTCGCTTGGGGAACCGGTCAGCCGCTAATCCGCCGAGGAGCGAGAGGGCGATCGACACGACGGCAGGCAGTCCGTTGACAGCGCCCACCCACGCCTGTGAATCGGTCAGTTCCAGCGCGAGCCATGACTGCACGATCGCCCGCATCTGGAAGCTGAAGACCAGAACTCCACTGCCCAGGAGCGCGAACCGAAAGTCCCGCAGCTTGAGAAGCGCGAGCGCGAGTTTTCGACCGCTTGGTGCGTCGCCATCCGGTGTCAGGCCCTCGCCCTCAATCGACTCCGATTTGTCCGCGCTGTCCATCGTTTCCCTCTGTCAGCTAAAGACGCTGATCCCCCACAACCTCGCCCACTTGGCCCAACACTATGCCGGTCTCTCACTCAGCTTAAGGAGAAGCTCATGGCTCCAAGTTAAGCCTTGTGTTGCAATTGTTCGTCTACCACACCATGTTCGTCGCCGGCAGTTTCAAGCATTCGAATATGGGAGGGCGCCGACGCTCCATTGGACACCATTATGAAATTTCGCTCCGGCGGCTACACGAGCTTGCAGCCTACATCGGAATCTTATTCGATATCGACCGGGTAATCCACACCTCTGTTTCGATGTCGTCTTGGGAGATGGACGAACCTTGATGGTTCGGGTGTGACCGCCTGTTATGAACGACGCAATCTCTTGCAGTTCAACATGGCGTATAATCACACTCACCCAAATACTCAGGAGTTCGTGACATGGCAGACACCAGCGACGTTGTAATCATCGGAGGCGGAGCGGCAGGGTGCGCGACGGCGTACTATCTGGCCAAGCGAGGCATCAAGTCCACGGTTATCGAGCGGGACGGCATCGCCTCAAAGGCGTCGGGGTTCTCGGCAGGGCTGCTCAATCCGCTTCAGGGAGAGAGAGTTCCCGGGCCGCTGGCGCCTCTCGCATTAAAATCGTTCAGGATGCACCAGGAGATCTGGCCTGAGCTATTGGAGTCTGGTGTCGATTTCGAACCTCAGATCATTTCCGGGGTCACCGTCGCATACGACGATAGCGCTATCGCCGAGATGGAGGAGACTCACAAGCTTTTCTCAGAAGCGGACGACGACTTTCACGCCACGTGGCTGGACGCTGACCAGATTCAGGAAATGGAACCCCGTCTCTCGCCCGGCGCCGTCAGAGGGATCGACGCCTACGGCAACGCCACGCTGAGCAGCTATCGCTACGTGCTGGCGCTGGCCCAAACCATCGAGAAGATGGGCGCGATCATCAGGTCGAGCAACGCGGTCGGGATCAAAACCGACGGCAGCCGCATCACATCCGTCATTCTGGAGACCGGCGAGATCGAGTGCGACAGCGTTGTGTTCGCCGTCGGGCCGTGGTCGAATCAGGCGGAAAGCTGGCTGAATATCAAGATTCCGGTCGAGCCTCTGAAAGGCGAAATGCTGAGGATGGCTCCTCCGAACAACATCCCTCTCGAACGCGATTACCTGGGCTTCGGCGTCACGCTCAATCACAGGGAAGACGATCAGGTGTGGATAGGCTCAACGCAGTTGAGTCGTGGCTTCGACGAAAATCCCAGCGCCGAGGCTCGTGACATCCTCATGGGCGGCGCATTGAAGCTGATGCCCTCATTGGCAGACTGCGAGCTTGTCCTGCACACAGCGTGCCTGCGTCCGGTCACTCCCGACTGGCTGCCCATCGTCGGCCTGGCTCCCGGGTGGGACAACGCCTACCTCGCCACCGGCGCTGGCAAGAAGGGAATTCTGCTGAGTCCGGGCATGGGCGAGGCAGTGGCCGGAATGGTCGCAGGCGGCAGTCTGGCCCCAGACATGGAGCGTTTCAAGATTGACCGCTTTATGGATTAACCACGAAATAAGGCAACGGCTCACAAAATTATCACCTGTGACGGCGGATTCTCGTTTCGCTGTCATACCCAATGACTTACAATATCTGTGATTATCGAAAGCTGGAATGTTCCCGCCGTCCAACTCGCTTTGACCAATTGAAAATTCCCGAAGGAGCGTGAGGCCATGAACCTCAACACCGTGCTCAGACGCTTTCCGGTTCGAGCGACGCTGAATGATGAATCAAGCGTCGTAATTCGGCCTCTGACACCGGACGACAAGATTGAGCTTCGTCGCTTCTTCCTCAGAGTGCCGGCGGAGGACAGATACTACCTGAACAACAACGTCACGGCCCCGGATGTCATACGCGAGTTCACCGACGGCATAGATATGGAGCGAGTTGTGCCTCTGGTGGCGGAATCGGATGGGCACATCGTGGCTGACGCGACTCTGCACCGATCTCGTAGGGCGGGTCGGCGACACGTGGGCGAACTTCGCATCGTGGTTGACCCGGAGTTTCGAGGCAGAGCCCTTGGCTCGCGGCTCACTCATGAACTAATCGAACTCGGACGTAACCTGGAGTTGCAGCGTCTGGTGTTTGAGCTTGTGAACCTCAGAGAGCAGGCCGCCATCCACACGGCATCTCAGGCGGGTTTTCAGGAGGTCGCCATCCTGAAGGATCGGGTCGTGGATATGTACGGAAGCCTTCAGGATTTGGTGATAATGGAGCTGTCCCTGGATGACCCGGAGATCGGGCATCTGGAAGGATAACCAGGTTTCATATATCAGGGTTAGTCGATGTGATGCGGCGTTGATCCTGACGACCAAGATGGTCAGTCAATATCCCGGTTTGCAACGATGTTTTTCCTCTTTTGTTTTCGCCTCGGATATAATGTGTCCTTAATATCCGCCTGTCTCGCGCCCGGCCAGGTGGTTTGAAGCTGACGGCAATTACCCTGAGGACCGATTTCATGACCACTCTAGTGACTTTTCTGGCTGATCCCCTGGCGCAGGACCCATCCATCGCCGGCGGCAAAGGGTCGGCACTGGCTCGGATGGTCAGCACCGGCCTGCCGGTCCCAGATGGATTTGTGGTTACCAGTCAGGCCATCAACGCCACGACCCCGTCGCATTTGCCCGATCTGTTGGCCCCGCTTGAATCGGCGTCTGCAACTGACGTTGATGCCATCGCTCAAGTGTCTGATCTGGTCAGGGACGCCATTCACGAAACGCGACTGGATTCGATCCTGTTGGATGCAATCGGCGCCGCTCATCGGCGATTGCAAAGCGACGCCGTGTCGGTCAGATCGTCGGCAACTGCGGAGGATATGGCGGAGGCCAGCTTCGCGGGCCAGTACGAATCGTATCTGAACATACTGAGTTTTGACGACGTTGTTCTGAGAGTCCGCGACGTCTGGGCGTCGCTATTTTCAACCCGCGCCATCGCATACCGCCTCCAGGCAGGAATAGACCACAAAGCGGTCCGTATGGCCGTCGTGGTTCAGAAACAGCTTCATCCAGACGCCTCTGGAGTTCTGTTCACTCGTGACCCGGTGACAGGCGCCAATCGGTTCATTGCCAGCGCTTCGCTGGGCCTGGGCGAGGGCGTTGTGGCCGGAGAAGCTCCCTCCGATCAGTTTCAGATCGACCCGGAGACTGGCGCGACCATCTCTTCGCAGATAGCCGTCAAGGATGCAAGGGTGGTCTCGGCGCCTGCTGGCGGAATCGAACGAGTGGAAGTCCCGGAGTCAGCGCAGACACAGCCAGCCCTCTCCGACACCCACGTCCAAGAGCTTGCGGCTATGGCCCGAAGCCTAGAGTCGTTGTTCGGCGGGCCTCAGGACATCGAGTTCGCGGTCGCTGACAACTCGGTCCATCTTCTGCAGTCCAGACCGATCACCACCATCGACGAAACCAATGAGGTGGACTGGGAGGAGGGTTTGGACACCCAATACACCTGGAATCAATCCTTCATGTCAGCGTTGATGGGACCGCTCTACCGGCTGCAACTGGATTCGGGCCTGGCATTCATAGATGGCCTTCGCCAATGCTATGAAGAGACCGCTTGTATGTTTTCGCGCAACCACATCATGCACCTGGTGAACGGTTACATTTACCTGCGCTCCCCTGATGATGACCCCGCCGAGGTTTCCCAGCGTGAAGGGCGTCACGCCGCAAGATGCAAGGCCTACATTGTTCGTGGCACCACCATGTTCCTGGAGGAGATGGTGCCCCGAATCCAGCGGATTCACTCAGAACTGAGCCGATTGCGGCGAGCTGGAACGTCGATTCAGGCCAGAGTAGAGTATCTGGAGGAGTGTATCGACGCGGCTGGGCTGATAATGGGGCACCTCCACTGGTGCATGATCGACCGGGCGAACTCTCTGGACTGGCCGTCCAGGTTTCACGAACTCACTGGCGAGCCTGCCGAGGACTCCGACCTGTTTCTTCAGGCTGTGCCAAACCACACAACCCGCCTGATAGCCCGTCTGCGAAACCTCGCCAGGATGGTCCAGAAAGACCCGCCTCTGGCCTCGGCCTTCGCCGAAGGGAACTTCGGAATACTCGATTCTCCTGAAATCCGCGTTCGTCCCAGTTCAAAAACCTTCGCCAGACGGTTCCGAGCGATGATGAAAGATTACGGGTTCCGAACGGGTTGGGGATACGGCTCCAGCGTGGGTTTTGAGAACTCCACCTGGAATATGGCTCCTGCCAAACCCCTGGAGCTAATCGCTTCCTACGCCGAACAGGATATCGACCAGCTTGAAGCGCTAGAAGCGCGCGCGTTGCGTCAACGACAACTGGCGACTCGCCGCATTCGTCGCAAACTGGCCAATAACCCTGACAAGCTCAACACCTTCGAATTCACGCGAAAGCGGGCGCAGTCGGATGTGGCCCGCATGGAGAACCACAACTACCTGATGGAGCAAAACACCGTGGGCCAGATGCGCGAAGCGATGCACCGGATCGGCGAATCGCTGGTAGGTGCAGGTCTGGTAGATGACCCGGCGGACGCCCTCCACATCTCGCTTGACGAACTAAAGCAGGTGGCCGCCGGAAACGGCCCAGAAGACCTGCGATTGCTGGTCCGTCAGCGTTCCGAAGAGCGAGACCGACAGGCTAAACTCGCGGCGCCTCCGACGCTGGGCAAACTCCAAGAACCGTCGACCGGGGATGCCGGCAATGAAGAAGATATTGATCAGACGGGGCCAACCCTCCGGGGTCGAACAGCCTCAAGAGGGCGGGCCACCGGCGTCGCCAGAGTCCTCAGAGCCGACGCCTCGCCTCCTCGATTGCACAAGGGCGATATCCTGGTAACCACCAACGTGGGTCCAGACTGGACGCCGTTCTTCCCTTTGCTGGCCGGGATAGTTCTCGATGGCGGCGAGATTTTCCAACACCCTGCCCTCGTGGCCCGCGAGTACCGCATCCCCGCCGTGTTCCAAACCCGCACGGCGACATCTCGAATACTCGAAGGGCAGGTCATCACCGTGGATGGCGACGCCGGAATCGTGGAGCTAGGCGTTCAGGGCGAGGGGTAGCTTCGTCTTCAGACTTCCCAGGCGGAGCGGTAGTCCAGCTTGTCGCTGCCGATGCAAATGAACAATTCCTCGTCGGGATTAGCGCGATTCTGATTGCGGCATCCGAACTTGGCGGTGCATCGGTCCTGGGCGTTCTTGTAAGGACAGCGCCAGGTCGAGACCTCGTTGGCCGTGTCATTTATCGAGCGAAAAACATCGCCCAGGCGGGACATGCTGGCCTGGTAGCGTTCCTTATCAACTGGTGACTCGTCAGGCAAATTGCTTCCTTGGCAATCAGATTTCATCCAATTGGCCATCTTAATACATTCGGATTGGGTCACATGGGCGGATGAAGGTATTTGAGTTCGTACACATACGACTTGGCGCCTTTTTTGCTGACCCATTCCCCTTCCGGGGGGTGGTCGTCTTGCGCCTGCGGCAAGACGCTCCAGGGTCGGCCCGAAAGGATTTGGCTCTCTTCGTCGAAAGCCACCCATCCGAGATCGCTCTTGAACACTATCCACAAATCAAGATCACGGCGCTTGTACGCAATCTGTCCGTCTGGACGCAGGGCCCGATCAAACTGATAGACAAGTCCATCACTCAGACGACGCAGCTCAAAGTACGCATGGTCCGATTTCACTCAAGACTCCAGCCGATCACGAACCTGGAACCGGCACAGGCTCGTCCTGCGGCTCGCCCAGGCCCAAAAAGCGCTTCGCAATATCCACGCAGTCGATGGCGTCCTTCCCGTAACCATCGGCCCCGAAATCATCTGCGAACTCCTGTGACAACGGAGCGCCGCCCACCATGATCTTCACGACATCCCGTAGCCCTGAGTCCTCGATGGTGTCGATGGTGCGACCCATGTTGGGCATCGTAGTCGTGAGCAGAGCGGACATGCCCAGGACATCGGCCTCGTGCTCCATCACCGCATCGATGAACTCATCCGGCTGAGTATCGACGCCCAGGTCGTGAACGACAAATCCGGCGCCTCGAAGCATCATGACGCACAGATTCTTGCCAATATCGTGCAGGTCGCCCTTAACGGTGCCCATAACGATGGTCCCGATGGGTTGAATACCCGACGCCGAGAGAATCGGCTCGATGTGGGTCATTCCGGCCTTCATGGCACGGGCAGCCACCAGCACTTCGGGCACGAATATGAGATTGTCTCGGAACTTCACGCCCACAATTGCCATCCCTGCCACGAGTCCGAAATCCAGAATCGTGTTGGCTGTGAACCCTTCATCCAGCGCCTGTTTCGTCAGACGGTCAACCACGGTGTTGGCGCCGACGATCAGGTTGTATGAGAGTTCCTGGAGGATGGGATCAGCATCGTCCCACTGCTCCCGGATGTGCTTGTGCTCGGTGGGACGCGTAACGTAGGCCAGTTCCTGTTCGAGACCTTCGTTGACGACTGGCATATTGGATTACCTCAGTTCGTGTTGTGTTGATATATCGATCGGAGATTTGTGACATCGGGGGCATTAATCGGCCTGCGTATCGTGCCACTCTTTGACCGACTCCGGGATGGCTATTAGATTCTCCAGTTTGGTTGCCAGCGGGATGGCGCACTCCGGGGCGATCATCTGGACTCCGGCGTCCAGGCACTTGAACACCTCTTCGCGAACCTCGGCGGGACCGCGAGCGTAGAGGGTCGTTGGGTTGTTGATGTTCCCCACAAGGCCAATCTTGCCGTCCACCGCGTCCATCGCCGCTTGAGGATCGTTCTTGGAGTCGAAATGGAAGGACGCCATGCCTGTTTCGGCGATGTAAGGCATCCTGTCCAACGTGGCGCCGCAGATGTGCAGGATCAGCGGCACGGGCAAAGCCTCGACCATCTCGGTGTGGATATCTTTGAGGAATCGCCTGTAATACTCGCCGCTCACAAGGTCTCCGGTGGCATGATCGGGGAAGGTCAGAGCGTCGGCTCCGGCGGCTATCTGGGCCTCTCCGAACAGCACCGAAACCTCCTTGAGCTTGTGCAGAATTCGCATCACCTCGTCGGGGTCATCGACAGACATCAGCAGGAAATTCTCGACACCGAAGACGTGGTAGGCCAGCGTCCACGGCCCCATCGTCTTGCCGATGATTGCCACGTCGTTGCCAAGCTCCTGACGAAGAATCTCGATGGACTTGGTGATCGTGATATTGTCTCGATGCTCCAGGAATCCCGACGGGATGTGAACGTCACGCGAGTCCTTCCAGATGGGCTTTTGCATGCGAACGGTTGGCCAGTTGTCCTTGTCCTCCCACTGCATGTCGCAGCCCAGGGCCGAAGATTCCTGGATAATGGTGAAATACGGAGACACGGCGTCAAACCCCAACTCTGTGTAGCTGGTGGCGGCCAGTCGAGCCGCAAGCTCGGGATCGCGGCAGGCATCGGGGAATGGAGCGTCCACCAAGTCCATCAGGTCAACGGTGGCGACGTTGGTCGGGTTCGCCACAGGGGTGCGGTCCACAGGCTGGCCGTTGAGGGCCGCCATTACCCGCTCTCGGGATGTCATGGTTTCTGTGATGGGCATTTTTGTTCCTTACTTCATGAGATCGGGCAATCTTGGAGCGAAAACTTTTTTGAAATTGAGGAGGTTGGCAACCATCCATGCCCGCGTCTCATCAAGTTCTTTGTCGGCATCTTCTATCGTCCCTGGACGATAAACTGAGACACGACTTGATCGCGCCTCCTCTAAACGTTCCCAAGCAATTTCTTCTTCAAGTTCAGTTTCAAGTTCTGATTGGATCATCTTCAATCTATCGAACAGCTGTTTGTTCTTTTCTTTTTCTCCGTCAATATTCAACTCAACACGAGCTTTATTACCTTGAACAAAGCTTGCGGCATATTTTATGTCGCTGTGGCCGCCAGAAAAGTAATAATAATTAGCCGGTTGGCCGATTTTAGCGTTTGTAAAATGATGGACTTCTCTCATTTCGTCAATGAGTTGCTGGAAATAGTTCTTATACTTCGATTCTCTTGGTGACAAGTCACCGTTGGTAGAGGCCTTGATGCGTTTTGACCAGTCATTCGGCGATACAATTACCTTGAAGTGAGGAGCAGGTGCGGATTCGGCAATCTTGAAAACTTCAACCTCGACCCCAAAAAATCGCGTGGCATTATTCGTCCGTTCATTAAGCCAATCCAATGCTTTCCGATGTTCATCTCTGAATCCATCAGTTATCCAGACTACGGTCTCTGCGTTATAGCCAGCCGCGTAAGTCAGGAGTTGACCTAGATGGTTGTGGTCTGTCGTGTTTAGCTGATTCTCTATAACTACGGTAACTTTCCCTAGTTCATCGCGAGCCAATATGTCCAGTCTGAACGAGCCTACTGGAGCTTCGGTCTCTACCGACGAAATATTCATGCCCAATTCCTCGCCCAAAATATCGAGGTTTTCTGCGAGCCAGGGCGTGAAATCTTGAGCTTCATCTGCCCAAATATCAGCTACTGTCATTTTTGTGAACCTAATCAAATCCATCTTGGGCATTATTCGTTCTCCTGACAGCTTACACCTGCGGCGTGAAGCCCAATGTTCCGGTCGTCATCTGGCCTCGGAGGGCTTCGGCGTCCATCATGGTCTCGACCGCGCTGATGTTCCGAGAGTACGGAAGCAGCAGGCGCATCAGGGGGTCGTGGCGCTGGCCGCATGAGAAGGCGATCTCCGCGTCTGCGACCTTGTTCATCTCGCCGTACCGCAGGAATCCTGCTACCACCATTCGCAGTCGGAGGGCCGGGTTCTTGTGCTCGCCTTCGGCAGACACCTGATAGACGTACTGTCCGTCGCCATCGTGACCATTGACGTACAGCATGAGGTCTGAACGGGAGTCCTTGATGCTCATGTCTCCGATGGGATGAGCGAACTCGGCGCTCTTGCCCACGGCCTGAGTGAGCAAAAAACGAACTGGCCGCTCGTGAATCTGACCGCAGGGAAACACGAACTGGTTGCCTGAGCCTTCCACCGGCGAGACTCCGCCCAGGGCGACCATCTGATCG
>JASLRP010000309.1 GCA_030743915.1 SAR202 cluster bacterium
GTCGGGTCTTGACTGTACTGTAGGTTCGGTGGTCTGATTGCTCATGGCGGTGTCCTCCTTTTCCATTGGGCTCTCCGGCCCGCTTTGAAACTCAGAGGTAGGTTACACCGCCTTTTCTATTTACACTCTTGAGGGTACCTCGATCTACTGACGGAGTCTCAGTCTGCAACCGCCATATTTAATGCCTCGTCAATATGTCTGGCAGCAGCTTCTTCCAAAACAGGCATGACATGGAAATGGGTGTCTATAGTTACACTTAATGAGTTAGGCAAGAATACCAAAGGCCTGACAAGCTATCCACAATTGGTGACTGAATCGGGGAAATCTAGCCAGAATCTCCTAAGATATCCACAAAGCGACTAAAACTTGCCGTCCGGAAATTCCATACGCAGACGCTGGTCCAGAGCGGCGATGTGCTTGACGGAGTACCCGCAGCAAGCTCCGAGGATGCTACACTTGGGAAAATCTCGCCTCCAGTTGACGCAGTGAGCGCTGAAAACGTCGACAGGGTCGTTACTGTAGATAGCCTTGGCAGTCACGGGGTCCCATTTTTGCACGTCGTCCGGGTACGCCAGCATCGGGCCGTCCCACCCGTGCGCTTGCACGGCCTCTAGAACGGCACCCAACACCGCCACCTTGGAGTGCATGGCACCAATTACGTCGGCGCCGCTGTCTTCTTCACCCTTGAATGCTCCTTCCGGACCTTCGACGGCGAGTTGGATGAGACCCGGCAGGGCGTCGTTAACGGGAGTGGCGCCGACGCTCAGCGTGAACCTGCCGTGAGACACCTGGTCGATGGTTGTGGCCATCTTTGCCACCAGCCCTGGATTGCGATAGGTGTTGCCGGCCACCATATGCCCCAGGCGGAGCTTCTCCGTCATGCCTGCGGCGGCTGCGATCAGCGTGAAGGCTTCGTGCATGGGCTGGTCCTCAGCCCCCTTCCACGCTGAGGGCGGTATGAAGTGGTCAGGCACCCACAGGCTGCCCCAACGCCCGGCCTCCATTGTTTCAATAGATGCGCGAATGCTGTCCCATGTCGCAGTGTAGCTGGCTACCGATACGCCGAATTTCATTTGTGCTCCTTTTAGACGCAACAAGAATCTAGTCGCCCGTGAAACAACGCCTGTCCTACACACGACCAGATGCTTCACTGCGGTTCAGCATGGCGACGCGACTTTCATATCCAGAATCGACTCAATTCTCGCGCGTATAGTCCAGGACAGCCTCGATATGTTCATGAATTTACGAGCGCCTGTGACCTACGAGGCAAAGAATCTGCACACTCCGGGATCATCTCTCTACAGGCTAACCGCCTTCGTGGAAGCGGTGGTGGCCCACAAGCTTGTTGAGGGTCAGAGCGGCCCGCTCGTAGGTCGGGTAGCTGGGTATTCCCGCTTCCTGGAGCCTGAGGTCCAGGGCCTTGAGAGCCTGCCCCTCACCGTAGGGATCTGACGAGAAGAGTATCGTGATCACGGGTTTCTGGGTCTTGTCCCTGGCCGACACCAGCGACGCTATCTGAGCTTCGCCCTGATCGGGGTTCCGCGCCAATCCCGAGGGATTCATCTGCATGGCGATGATGTCGATGTTGGGGTCTGAGCCGAGGATGTCCACTATGTCCTCGGTCATGTCGCGGTTCATGCCTCCGATGTCCACGGGGTTGAGGTAGCTGGCCCCGATCACCTGGAAGAACTCTCCCAGTTTGTCCAGCGACTTCTGACTGAACATCGGCACGCGCAGGCCCGATTTGGCGAAGGCGTCGGTCATGGACACTGACTGTCCTCCCGTTCCTCCGGTGAGGCCCACGCCGTCGCCGGTGAACGTTGGCAGCGCAATCAGAGCCTTCAGAACGTCGGTTAACTCGGTCATGGAGTCCACCCGTATTGCTCCGCACTGCCTGATAAGCACATCCCAGGTGTCCATCGACTCCGCCAGAGCGCCGGTGTGGGATGAGGTGGCTCGCTGGCCTTCGTCGGTCTGGCCGCCCTTCCAGATAATCACGGGTTTTTTCGGCGTGGTCTCGCGCAGTAACTCGAAAAATCGGCGTCCGTCTTTCACGCCCTCGACGTACATGGCGATGAATTTAGTGTCGTCGTCCTGGGCGAAATACTCCAGATAATCAGCGTTCTCAAGCACCACTCCGTTGCCAAAACTGACGACCTTGTTGATCCCGATGCCGTTGGCATGGGCGGCTGCGCTGAATGACACGGCATGCCCGCCGCTCTGAGACACGAACGTCACAGGGCCGCCCTGGCCTGTTGGCAAATCTCGAGAAAAGCGCACGCCCACGGCGGGGTTGTACAGTCCCATGCAATTGGGACCCAGAAGCGCCAACCCGGAGTCTCGGGCCATCTCGGTTATGGTCTCTTGAAGCGCCACCGCGTCAGGGTTGCCAGTCTCCGCGAAGCCGGAGGTGAACATGCCCACGCCTGCCACGTTTTTCTGAATGGCGTCTCGAAGAACGATGGGGGCTACGTTGCGGGGCACAGCCACCACGACGTAATCTATGTCTTTGGGAATTTCCATGAGGCTGGAGTAGTTGGGGATGCCCATCGCCTCGATGCCGGGGACGTCATTCGGGTCTATCTGCACCGAGTACACATCGCCCTGAAATTCGCTCATGCTCCTCAGCCACATGTAATCCGAGGCCGCCTTGTCTCCCACCACAGCCACGGTGCGGGGATTCAGCGCTCTATCTAGTCTTTCGGTGGCGACTCTCAAGGTTGTTCTCCCTCTCGCGATCTTTACGCGTCTTCTAGCACGATCCTTGCGTCAACCACAGTCAGCCCGTCGCTGTATGCGAACACAGGGTTCAGGTCCAGTTCCTTAATCATGGGGCGTTCTTCGACAAAGCGGGACAACTTCAGCAAGCTCTCCTCAATTGCAGCGACATCAACAGGCTCCTGCCCGCGATAGCCCTCCAAGACAGCAAAGCCTTTGATCTCCCGGACCATCTGCGCCGCGTCCCTGGGCGTCAGTGGCACGATGCGAAATGCCACGTCTTTCAGCACTTCCACCAGCACCCCTCCGAGGCCGAACATCAGCACGGGGCCAAACTGCGGGTCTTTGGACATGCCCAAGACCAGTTCGATCCCAGGCCGGGCCATCGACTGCACGGACACACCCTGAATCTCAGCGTCGGGCACATCGTTCCCGATAGTGTCCATCATCTCATCAAAGGCCTGTCCAACCTCATCTTCATTGGCCAGTCCGAGCTTTACTCCGCCCACGTCGGATTTGTGGGCGATGCTCGATGAAGCTATCTTCAGGACCGCTGGGAAGCCGATCTCGCTGCTCAGTCGGACCGCCTCGTCCTTGTTAGCGGCCAGCAGAGCAGAGGTTGTTGGAATGCCAGCCTCCACCAGGAGTTGTTTGGACTCCACCTCGGTCAGAAGCTGTCGCCCGGCGTCGCGCGCCGAGGAGAGCGTGTCATTGCCTGCCATGGGCTTCTCCTAACGATTAATCCAAGTTCGCAAGTGCCGAGTTTTCCGGGTGGCGCCTCTGTTGCGCATCCGAGTCTAGCAACAGCCTCCTGTCTCGTCAACCACGTCATTCTGAACGGCAGCGAGAAATCTGGCCGCAGGTATGACAACGATTGTTTCACGTGCGACCAGATGCTTCGCCTCGACTCAGCATGGCGCCATTGCTCCGTCAACCACGTCATTCTGAACGAGCGTAGGGTGTCTTGACAGAGCATCGTGGCGAGAATAGAGTCAGTCATGCTCGACGGGCAGATTCAGGGGACGACAACACCGCTAGGCCACACGAAAGGCACACGACAATGAGAACATCCTGGTTGCAACGCGAGGAAGAGAACCTGTTTCAGGCGATCAGGGCCCGACGAGCGCAGGCTCAGGAGCAGGGCGTCGAACTGATTGACCTCTCGATTGGCGAACCACGCGGGCCTGCCCTCCTCAGCGCCAGGGAATCAGCGGCGGCGGCGATCATGAGCGACAAAGAGGAGATGCACCGCTACCAGTACAACGACAGCCCCGGCGTGCCCGGATTCGCGAAGATGTTCGCCGAGTACAACGTGGGGCACAGCCTCGACCAGGAGGATATCGCCTTCCTGCCCATCCCCGGTATCAAGCGCATGCTGGGACTGTTCCCCCTCGCCTGCGGTTCCTCGCTTCAACCTCTGACCGCTGGAGCCATGACCGATCCCGGTTATCCGTTCCCCAAAGACTGGAGCGCATACCTGGGCGTCAATCACTATGCTCTGCCCCTGAATCAGGAGAACACGTTCAGATTCAGCCCCGAAGATATAGACCCGAACACGCTCCTGTTGATGCTCAATTACCCCCACAACCCGTCGGGGCGGGTCGCAGACCGAGCGTTTTGGGAAAGGCTGTGCGAACACTGCGCCGAAAACGGCATCCGCCTGTTTAATGACGGGGCGTACGCAACGCTCGCCTACTCCGCCGAAAGCTGCACTCTGACAGAGGTAGCAGTCGATTTCCCAGAGCTTTCCTGGGTCGAGGCGTTCTCTGCGTCAAAGGTGATCGCCAATGGCACCGGCTGGCAGATCGGAGCGATGGCAGGCTCGCCCGATTTTATCGGCGACCTGGGCAAGGTCAAGGGCAACACCGACGAGGGATTTGTCGCGGCGATGGCGGCGGGCGTCAAGTCGGCTTGCGAAAACGATCAGGAAGGCATCGACCAGGTCCGCGAAATGTACCGCTCGCGGCTGCGTATTTTCATCGACATGCTGACCCGCCACGGTATGCGGGTCGCGGTGGAACCGGACGCGGGGTTCTTCACCCTCTGGGAAACGCCCACGCGAGCATTCGGAGTCGAGATCACAAGCGCCGAGCAGTTCAACTTCCTGATGATCGAACGAACAGGCCTCATCGGCGTCCACTTCGATCCGTCGTACATCCGCTATGCCGTGTGCGCAGACGTGGAATCGCTATCGAATGCTATCGACGACGCCTTCAAGCAGGCAGAAGTTTCGTACGAATGACCTCCCACGCCATGCTGAGTCGAGGCGAAGCATCTGGTCGTGTGTAGGACAGGCGTCGTCTCACGCGCGACCAGACCCTTCGGTTGCGACCTCAGGGTGGCGTAGCGTCTGATTGTTGCTACCGACAGCGCTAACGATGAAAACCAACCTCGCCATGCTGAACCGCAGTGAAGCATCTGGTCGTGTGTAGAACAGGCGTCGTTTCACGTGCGACCAGACCCTTCGATTGCGACCTCAGGGTGGCGTAGTGTCTAACTGTTGCAACCATCGGCGCAAACGATGAAAACCAACCCCGCCATGCTGAACCGCAGTGAAGCATCTGGTCGTGTGTAGGACAGGCGTCGTCTCACGCGCGACCAGACCCTTCGGTTGCGACCTCAGGGTGGCGTAGTATCCGATTGAAAATTCCTGAGCGCGTCGGAACGTTTGCCGACGCGCTCAGGGCTAGACTGTCGAGATTATGGGCGCAACTAGTCGCCGACCGGCTCAGGCACTCGCGCCATGACCGGCATCTGCAATGGAGCGTACGGATAGACGCCTACCTTTGTCCCCGGCCCGTGTCTGGAAGCCAGTTCAGCCAGAGTCTCGGCCCAGGTCTTGCGCCAGATCACGTTGTCGCCGTTGGGCCTGTCGTAGTTGGAAAGAATCGGGGACATAATGATCATCTGCCCGACTTTGTCCAGCGCCGGAGTCCCACGGTTGGGATTGAAGCCCCGTCCGCCGTAGTCCGTCCCCCAACGACCCGACAACTGATGCAGGTTCTGGCCGTCGCGGGAGTGACTCAGCACCACCACGTCGCCGCCCTCACGAAGGGAGCGACCTATGCACCAGAAGGCGCGGCCCAATTGACTCTCGTCCGGGTAGCTGTTGGTTATCAGAATGTCGGCGTCTTCGACCGTCTCGGTGGTGTAGAGTTCGCGGGCCAACTCGGCGCCTGCGCGGTGTTCCTCCACAAGATCGCCAGCGAACAGTCCGACGACCTCGCGCCGGTTGTTCAGCACAGCGTCAACCTTGAAGTGAAGGCCGGCGAGTCGGGCAGCGTTCTCAAGGTCAGCCCTGAAAACATTGCCCTCGATCTGCCCAAGCTGCGTGCTGCCTCTCCGGTTGGCATGATGGTAGGAGATCGTCTCGATCCCGCTGACGCCTGGCATGATGATCTTTCCGCCGCCGCCGAACCCAGCCGAACCGTGAGGGAACAGGCTGCCTATCGCCACGCGAAGGTCACAGGATGCGAACTCGCGGTTGACCCATACAGGAGTGCCCAGATCGGTCTGGCCCATGTGGACGACGTTCTCCCATATGGAGTGATTATAGACCGGATACTTTTCGATAATGTCTCTGCCGAGCTTTGCTTCCAGCTCCGAGTACACCAACGGTCGGTGCGTTCCAGGAGCGCAGATGAACCTGATCTGCTCGTCGGTGACGCCGCCTGCGTGCAGTTCCTCCAGGACGAAGGGAACGATTCGGCTGGCCGGCGTCGGCTTGGGGATGTCGTCGAACAGGATGCACACCTGCTTGGCATCCTTGGCCAATTCGCTGAGTCGAGGAGAGCCATAGGTGTTTTGAATGGCCTGTCGCATCTCTTCGTCAGATAGCGCAGGCCTGTCGTGGCCGGCCATGCGGGCTTCCTGAACGTCCCAGTTTTCGGGAAGAGCCAGCTCGATCTCGTCATCGCCGAAGAACGCATTGA
>JASLRP010000310.1 GCA_030743915.1 SAR202 cluster bacterium
TTGCTGGTGGCGTCGTCGAAATCTCCGGCCATCGTGAAGGGGATAATCGTCGTTTGTCTGCCGTCAGCCAGCAGGAATGGCAGGCCGGTGTGAGGATAATCGATCAAGGTTTCCAGTCGAATGATGTCCGGTCCCAGCTCCTGAAGCGCAGAGGTCAGGTCAGTCACGGTCTTCTCGAAGACCGGATCATCGACCGTCATGGTCTCCGAGCGCACGATGACAACCTCGTTGGTGCTTCGAGGAAGGCCCTGCATTTCTTCGATCAGGTCAACGCCGCGTTGAGACTCCGGCGTGTTGATAAACACAAACTGCGTCGTCAGCCCATCTGCCAACATCGTGACCATGAGCGTGAAGGAAACAGCCAACAGCGCCACCCACGCTCCGATCACCCACCACCGTTTCTCAGCGCTGAACCTTGCTAGCGATTCTGTTGACAATGTAACTACCTCTGATCTGCTCTTATGTTCACTGGCGCGTAAATCCGTTCAGAGAATATTCCCACATCATCGGGCAGGCATGAAAGATGCTCTCAGGACAATTCTACCCAAGAAAACGTCATGACGTCAGCCGAATTTCAAAAAACGGGAGTTTGACTGACAGGGATGGCATTGCTAAACTCGGTCCACCTGCACAGGAGCGACCAGAATCCCGATGATCTGTCCAAACTGTGGTAGAGAAAATCCTGACGACTCCCAGTTCTGCAACACTTGTGGCGGCAGACTGGTCACGCCATCAGAAACCTCATCTCCAGACATCGCTGGCAGCGCTGACTTTGTGGGCCGTCAACGAGAGTTGGGCGAGCTGGTTTCTGCGTTCGATGATGCAAGGTCAGGACAGGGACGACTGGTCATGCTGGTTGGCGAGCCTGGCATTGGCAAAACCCGCACCGCCGAGGAGTTCGCCGCCTACGCTCGGGAACAAGGCGACGCCGTTCTCTGGGGCCGGTGCCACGAGCAACAGGGCATGCCGCCTTTCTGGCCCTGGGTTCAGGCCATCCGATCCTACGTTCGCGCGAGCGAGCCTGAAGACATCCGATCTGATATGGGCGCAGGCGTGTCGGTAATCGCCGAGATCGTGCCGGATATCAACGAGGCGCTCCCTGACCTCAAGCCGCCTTCAGAACTGGAAAGCCCTGAACAGGCGAGATTCCGCCTTTTCGACGCCATCACCACTTTCCTGAAGAAGATATCTGCGCGATCGAATGCGCTGGTTCTCATGCTGGATGATCTGCACTGGGCCGACAAGCCGTCTCTGTTGCTCCTCGAATTTCTGAGTCAAGAGCTTTCCAGCAGCAATCTAATGGTCATAGGCACGTACCGGGACGTGGACCTGTCCCGACAACATCCTCTGACTGAAACCCTGGGCCAGTTGAACAGAGGGCGCCTGTTTCAGAGAGTGCCGCTGCGTGGTTTGAGTCTCGAGGCTGAAGGACAGCTGATCCAGGCCACATCAGGAGCGCAGCCGGACCAGGAGTTCGTAGGTCTGGTCCACTCTCGCACCGAAGGCAATCCTCTGTTTATCAGTGAAGTGGTGCGGATGCTGGAACAAGAAGGCAGTATTGACTGGCAAGATGTAGATATCAGGATACCCGAGGGGGTGAGGGAGGTAATAGGCAGACGATTGAACCGACTAACCGAACTTTGCAACCAAGCGCTGACCGTGGCCTCTGTGATTGGCAGGAACTTCGGACTCGACCAGCTTGATTTGCTTATCAAAGACACATCGCAAGACCGATTGCTCGACGCGCTGGATGAAGCGCAGTCAGCGAGAATAATAGATGAGTTGTCGGAGGCTGCGGGCCGATATCAGTTTACTCATTCACTGATACAGCAAACCCTTGCAGAAGAGTTGTCGCTTACGAGGCGAACGCGATTACATGCTCGCATTGCTGAGAGCCTGGAGGAGCTATATGGCGCCGGAGCGGAAGCGCACGCACCAGAACTTGCGCACCACTTCGCGCAGGCCGAGACAGTGCTTGGCACAGAGAAATTGGCGTTGTATTCGATAATAGCGGGTGAGCAGGCGATTGGCTCCAACGCATACCAGGAAGCGCTAGTCCATTTCCAGACTGCGCTTGCCGCTAAAGAAAGCCCCACCAATTCGATGAATGCGGGCCAAGGTGTAGACGCCCAGACAGCGACGATACTCTTTGGTCTCGCGCGGGCGCAGGCGGCGACATTTGCGACAGTTCAAGGTCAAGAAGCAGTCGATACTCTCATGCGTTCATTTGATGCGTTCGTTGCTTTGGGTGACACCAAACATGCGGTGGTCGTTGCGTCATACCCTCATGCGTTGCGGGCTGTTACATCCGGCGCAGCCGACATGGCCGCTCGCGCTCTGGACCTGGTGGCGCCTGATTCCCATGAAGCAGGATATCTTCTGTCTCGTTATGGGGCTGCCTTGTCATTCGAGAAGGACGACTATGAAGGCGCTCAGAAGAACCTTGATCTGGCCGTAGAAATTGCCCGGCGTGAGGGAGACAGAACTCTAGAAATACGCTCTCTTTATCCTTCTGCTCGAATGCACTTTGTGCAGGGTCAGTACGAGGAGGCTATAGAGAAGTTAATTCCTGTAGTCGAGTTGGCCCCATCTCTCGATGAGCTTCTCCTGCTGATACTCGCAAGGAATATTTGCGCCAACGCGCTCGCAGCTATGGCAGAGGGCGACGAGGCGCAGGCACATGCCAGGGCAGGACTGGAACTTGCAGAGCGTTCACACAATCGTGGCCTGTTAGTCCTTATTCTGAGGACAAATGCCTCATTGGCTATGGTCAAAGGGGAGTGGAACTCTGCCCAAGAGTTCATAGACCGTGGCCTTGCTGAGTCGCCGAGTGACGCTTATACCCTCATGTTGAGTGCTATGTTGAACCTCCAACTGGGAAATCTTGAAGAGAGCAATAAGTTAATAGAACAAATCCTCGAAGCAGTGCCCGACAGCCTTGTTGGGATAGGTCTTGAACATGCTGGCGCAGCAGCAACAATACCGTTGTTTGCCAGGGCAACTGGCAAAACCGACCAATTGGACCTCGCAGAATCAGCAGCAAGGGAGGTTCTTTCAGCTCCAACCACACCAGACAATGTCACTCATAGGGCCAGGGCTGGGCTGGGGTTAATCGCGATTCAACGCGGTGACGCAGAATCTGCAAATGAACAGTATTCATTTTTGAAGTCCGAGCGCGGCACTCAACCTCCCTATCAGACATTCTGCGCCGACCGGATTCTAGGCCTGCTCGCTCAGACGAGAGATATAGGTCGGGTAGCCCCAGGGGATCACTCCCCCAGGGCCCCCAGCAGATCCGGACGTGCAGAATTCCCGCATCCGGCTCCTCAGACCACGGGCTTCGCTGTAAGGCCAGATGTACCGACCCACACCCGTTCCG
>JASLRP010000311.1 GCA_030743915.1 SAR202 cluster bacterium
ACTCCCGATTGCAGCCATACATGACCCTGGGTGGCGGGGTGATCTGGGAAGACCCGAACAATCTCGACGACATCTCGGCCATCATTACCACAGGCGGAGGGAGTTCGTGGCCGCCTGACATCACTGCCACTGTTCCAGGACGGTTCTGTTGCATTTTCACTGATTCTAGCAATGCGTCCCACCTGGGTTAAATCGCTTTGGCGCGGTTCTGTCGTGGCGCCCATCTTTGCGCTGGTGGCGTTGATGATGGGTTGCTCCGAACCGCTGTCCATGGAAATCGAAGCAAGTCTCACAGAGGGAAGAGTCCCACTTTCAGTCACTTTTGACATCAACACCGAGAATATCGACGAGGTTCGGTGGGATTTCGACGACGGGACAACCCTCACCACCGATCCTCTGGATGGCCCGGTTGACCACACTTTCACTCGCTCAGGCACTCTGCGCGTCAGGGTGGTTGGGGTGCAGGACGAGGGCGATTCCCAACGGACTGCGCCAGTCTCGCTCACGATCACGACTATCCCAGGCCCTCTGGATTCGCTGACGGTCGAGCCGACGGCTCCCACCATAGCTGCCGCGGGCGATCTTACATTTAATGCCGTTGCCCGCGATGAGTTTGGCAACGGCATTCCCAACGTCACCCTGTCCTTTGAGTCGCTTCCATCGGTAGGAGAGTTCGATCAGCCGGGGCAGTTCGTCGCGGGAACTGTTGCGGGAACATACGCAAGCGCCGTCACTGTTCATGCCCGCCAGGGCGACAATTCCAGGACTGTCACCGCTGACGTGTTGATTGTTCCTCTCGAGTTGGCCCGCGTGAGCTTCAATACAACAACGTTCACAGCGACAGCCGCTCAGGCATTCGATGTGGAGGCTACTGCTTTCGATCAATACGGCAACGCGCTGGATGGCATAGCCCTCGAATACAAATTGGCAGATGGTTCCGGCCAGCAGCAGGACACAGACACGTTCATCGCCAGCGCCAAAACAGCGGAGCATAAGTCAGCGCTGACCGTCATTGCGACTCAACACGAACTCACGGCCGAAGCCCGCGCCAATTTGATCATATTGCCTGACTCGCTTCAGCGAGTCGAACTTACTCCCACCGACGCCAGCGTAGAGGTTGGCGGGCAAGTCAACTTCGAAGCGTTCGCCTTCGACGGGTTCGATAATCCGATTCCCGAAGCAGTCGTAGAATACTCATCCGACACCGACGCGGGGACAGTCGGGAGTCAGGGAGTATTTCAGGCAGGGAATCGAGCAGGAACATATGAGGCCGCCCTTGCGGCGACGGTGACTCGGAATCTAGAGAGTTTGCAGGCCAAGAGCGATGTGACCATTCTGCCCGGGCCTCTGGAGACTGTCATATTCGAACCCGAATTGGCCAGCGTGACCGCAGGCGAGCAACTTCAGCTAGTCGCGACAGGCATGGACTCCCACGGGAATGAGATTTCAAATCTTGAGTTGGATTACGCCATCGAACCCAACGCCGGTCAAATCGATGGGTCAGGCAACGTCACAGGCGGTGAAATTGCAGGCGTATACCCAGACGCTATAACACTCGTTGCTTCTCATGGAACAGTCACGAAAGAATTTTCGACCGGGTTGGAAGTGAAGCCCGGCCCTTTACACAGTGTCGCCATATCTCTGCCCGACACATCGGTGGCCGTGGGTGAAACTATTCCCATTGCTCCAGCCGCGCTGGACCGTTTTGGCAATCGAATCACCTTGAGACCTGACGGAGTTGGCGACTACACCAACATCCCCATAGAAACCGGATGCGTCAATCATTGGGAGTGCGTTGACGAAGCCTCAGCGGACGACGACACAACCCACATCCTGGACAACACAGGAGCCTTTCCAAAGGACGCCTTCAGTCTCCAGAACTCCGCGTTGCCGCCATCCACACCCATAGGTTCCGTGACGATCCACTGGAGAGGAGCGTGTGACGGCGCCACCTGCGACAGCCAGCCTCACCTGCGGCTGGGCGGCGTCGAGACGTCCGGCTCGGTCCAGGGAATGACCGGATCGTATGCCGACTACTCCGAGACGCTGGCAAGGCCTGGCGGAGGCGACTGGTCGGTGGCGGACCTGGACAACCTC
>JASLRP010000312.1 GCA_030743915.1 SAR202 cluster bacterium
CGCTGCACGTTCTCCTCACCAGGCCCGTCACCGCCCTTGTTGCCGTGTTAAACTGCCCTCATCACCATTGGAGTCACTCATGGTTAGTGAACGTGTTCAACGGCGCATAGACCGGCTTCTCGACCAGGTTGAGGAGGCAGCGGACGGGCAGGACTGGCTCAAAGTTCAGCAACTGTGCGAAGAGGTATTGGGGCTTGATCCCAATAATCCAGACGCCCCGGCCTTCCTGTCAGCAGCGGAAAGAAGGCTGGGCGCTTCTGACGCTGCAACCTCAGACTCTCGATCGCGCGACGAAGAATCGGCTTCAACACCAGAAGCAGTCCCGGCCTCAGCGCAACCCGCTTCCTTCTCCGACGGTCGCTACGAAGTCAAACGCTTTCTGGGCGAAGGCGGGAAGAAGATGGTCTATCTCGCTCAGGACACCTTGCTCGACAGAGATGTAGCCTTTGCCCTGATTAAGACCGATGGGCTGGACGATGTGTCCCGGACTCGTATCTCCCGCGAGGCTCAGGCGATGGGGCGTTTGGGGTCGCATCCTCATATCGTCACTGTTTTCGATCTTGGCGATCATGAAGGCCAGCCTTTCATGGTCGTCGAGCTTCTGGGCGGCGGCGATGTCGAGGGAGTACTTGAGGATGCCGAAGACGGAAAGCTCTCGCTTGAACAGGCTATTTCCATAGCTGTCGAGACCTGTCAAGGACTGGAGTTCGCCCACTCGCGAGGCATCGTGCATCGAGACCTCAAGCCGGGAAACGTCTGGCTCACTGAAGATGGCGTAGCCAAGATAGGAGACTTCGGTCTCGCAGTGTCACTGGACCGCTCGCGCCTGACCGCTGAAGGCATGATGGTGGGGACAGTGAGTTACATGCCTCCTGAGCAGGCGATGGGTGGCGAGGTTACGCCTCGCGCCGATCTCTACTCTCTGGGGGCCATGCTCTATGAAATGGTCTGCGGTCGCCCTCCTTTCCTGGGAGACGACAACATAGCGATCATAGGCCAGCACATCAACACTCCGCCTGTGGCTCCGACGTGGCATCGCTCGGACTGCCCTCGTCCTCTGGAAGCGCTAATTATGCGCCTACTCTCCAAGGACCCATCAGAGAGACCTGACAACGCGTCTGACGTTCTGGCCGCTCTGGAAGCGGTGGACGTGTCCCCCTCAGAGCAGAGCATCTCTGAGCCTGTGCAGGCGGTGAACGTCCTGGACTCGCTGGCCAGTGACGTCTTCGTGGGCAGACAGCAGGAGACCGGCGAGCTGAAAGCCGCGCTGGAAGGCGCTCTATCAGGCAGAGGGCGCCTGCTCACGCTCGTCGGAGAACCCGGAATCGGCAAGACTCGCACATCTCAAGAGCTTGCCACCTATGCAGGACTGCGAGGAGCGCAGGTACTGTGGGGTCGGTGCCACGAGAGCCGGGGAGCTCCTCCATACTGGCCCTGGCTGCAGGTAATACGAGCCTATATCCAGGAACGGGAGCCACAAGGGCTAAGCTCAGAGATGGGCGCTGGCGCGGCCAACATCGCCGAGATCATCTCTGATGTCAGAGAGAGATTGCCCGGGCTGCAACCCGCCGCGTCACTGGACGACCCGGAGCAGGAGCGGTTCAGGCTGTTCGACTCTATAACGACCTTTCTGAAGAACGCATCCCGCAATCAACCCATTGTTGTCATCCTGGACAACCTTCACTGGGCAGACAGGCCATCCCTGATGCTGCTGGAATTTCTGGCCCCCGAACTCGCGGACAGTCGGTTGCTGGTCATCGGCACATACCGAGATGTTGACCTGTCCCGCCAACACCCACTGGCCGAAACCCTGGGCGAGCTTACCCGTGAACGCCTGTTCCAGCGAGTTCTGCTGCGGGGACTGACCGAGGACGACGTTGGCAGCTTCATCGAGATCGTCTCCAACGTTACGCCGCCCAGGGGACTGGTCTCCACCATTCACACCCAGACCGAGGGCAACCCGTTGTTCCTGACCGAGGTTGTGAGGTTGCTGGCCCAGGAGGGCGAGCTTACGCAAGAAGCGACCGAGGATAGGGACTCGTGGGACATCCGAATACCGGAGGGCGTTCGAGAGGTCATCGGCCGTCGCCTGAACAGGCTTACCGACCGTTGCAACGAAACGCTGACCATCGGCGCTGTCATAGGCCGAGAGTTCGAGCTGAGGCAGCTAACCCAACTTGTCGATGACATGTCCGAGGATAGGCTGCTGGAAGTTTTGGAAGAAGGACTGTCGGCGCGAGTGATCGAGGAGATGCCCAACGCGGTGGGTCGCTACGAGTTCACCCATGCGCTGATTCAGCAGACGTTGATGGCGGAGCTATCGACCACCAGGCGCGTGCGACTGCACGCCCGCATCATCGGCGTGTTTGAGGAACTTTACGGTGACAGTGTCGACACCCATGCCGTCACGTTGGCCTACCATGCCGCCGAGGCCGAGGCCATGATCGGCCCTGACAAACTGCTGCAATATTCGATCATGGCGGGAGAGCGAGACCTGGATGCGCATGCCTTCGAGGACGCCCTTGCTCACTTCCAGAGAGCGCTGGCCGCCAGAGAAAACCAGACTATGGACGACCAACTCGCTTCCATCCTTTTCGGCATAGGTCGCGCAATGGCGCCGACAATGCCCGTCCCTGAAGGTCAACCCGTCTGGGACGCGATGTCGCCTGCCTTCGAATACTATGTCGAACAAGGTGACTTCCAGAAGGCAGTCAGCGTCGCGATTCATCCCATACCAGTGTTGGGGGGCATCTCGGGAGCGGCTGATCTTTTCGTCCGCGCCATCGAACTGGTGCCCAGAGATTCCTTGCAGGCGGGTTACCTGCTGTCGAGGCGTGCCATCTCGGTGGTTGTGGAATATGGTGACTTCGAGGCGAGTGAGAACTGCGCGATGGAAGCGATTTCGATTGCCCGCCAGCATAACGACGTAGTTTTGCAGGCACGGAGTCTTGCTTACCTGTCGATGACCTTCGGTTATCAGTGTCGAAACCAGGAGGCTATAGATGCAGGACTAGAAGCCATCGAATTGGCCATAGCTATTGGTGATCTTCAAGCAGAACAACGGGCAAGGAATGCTGTCGCAGGTTCTTATGTGAACATTGGGGAACCAATCAAAGCAAAGTCGCATGCAGAGTCCGGATTACGCGCCGCAGAGAAACTACGTGATCGCACATTCCAAGGCGGCAATTCGTTTCAAGCCGGTAGGAGCGCCGCCTATCGAGGGGATTGGGCAACCGCTGACAAGCTAATCGAAGCTCATCTGGAAATTGCTCCCACGTCGTTTCGTATTCTCGGCCTCAAAGCCACTTTAAGTCTCTTAAAAGACGATTCAAATGCGACAAAACGTCAGTTAGAGGAGATGCTTAAATTGCCGATGGGCGATTTGGCTGTCGCGGGCTGTGCGCCTCGAATCGCCTACGAAACTGGAATCGAAGAATACACTGACCTGGCAGACACAGCGTTAGAATTTGTTGCATCGTCAGCAGCCCTTCTTTGGAATATCACGTCGAAGCGAAACGCTGTGATTTTGAGCGTGTTGAAGAAGGACGCAGCCGCGTCACAAGAGGGCTATTCACTACTGACCCCATTGAAGGGCAGCGCCCTGGATTACGGCGAGTTCAACGTAGATCATCTCCTTGGCCTCCTGGCCCGCACGATGGGCGACCTCGACGATGCTGAGACTCAGTTCGAGGATGCTCTAACATTCTGCCGCAAGGCAGGCTATCTTCCCGAACTGGCTTGGAGCCTCCACGACTATGCAGACATGCTTCTGGAGCGCGACGACCCCGGAGATTCGAAGAAAGCTGCTTCCATGCTGGACGAGGCGCTGCAAATCTCAACAGACCTGGGCATGCGTCCTCTCATGGAGCGTGTGCTGTCCAAACGCGATATCCTGAAGGCGTAATTAGCCGGGCTATCTCGGTGTCGCCCGGTCACCAGGCCTGCGGTTCTCCGAACTCCGATTGAAGTCGGTCGCGCAGCGAGTTCCACCCGTCGCCCAGCAGCATTTCACCGTACTGCCGGTGAAGCCCCTGTTCCCAGCATTTGGCGAATATGAACTCTCGGAAGAACAGGTCGTCTCGCGGGAAGTCGCGCCGCGCGCTCTGAAGTCGACTGGCGGCAGGGCCCGGCGAGCGGGTGAGCAGGTAGCTGGTCCCCTGACCAAGGAGAGTCGGCACCAGGTGGAAGTTTTTGTATTGGGAGAATTCAGGAAGAAGTCCCCACCTGTCCAGCAGGTCAGCCGCCGAGGTCAGATCGTCCATCGCTCCACTGACCAGCGTGTTCAAGACCGTGTCGATCTGCTCAATTTCAGCGGGGTCCAGCCCTCCGGACCTCTGGCGCTCGTCCTCGTAAACGCGCAGAAGACGGGCCATGATGAGTAGAGCCTGGCCTCGGTAGTAACGAGGAAGCGGGTGGTTCGTCGCTGCGGAGCTTGCCTCAGAATACCCGTCCCATGCGCCAACCGGGTCGCCCAGGCACAGCTTGGCGTCCGCCTCCTGGCAGATCGAGCGCACTAGTCCGGCTCCCAGTTCCTTCTTGCTCAGCTGCGCTCCCTCCTGAGCGTATCGCAGGGCGCTGGGCCAGTCTCCCAGCGCAAAGGCGCAGTCCGCGGCGATCCTGCGCAGGTAGGAGTTGGACCTGGCGCCCTCCTTCTGCAACGCTCGTCTCACCCGTCGAAGCGCCGATTCCCACTCGCCCTGTTCGTGGGCCATCATCTGGCTCTGAGCGACGTCGTCCACCACCGTCGCAACGTCGGACGCCCAGCTCTCCACGTCGTCCGCCAAGCCCTGAATGTCCTGGTTATCAGCGGCTTCCGCAATGCGCTGGACCGGAATGTCCAGCACCCAGGCCACCAGATTCACAGGGGAGTTTGTCGGGGAAATTCGGCGCAGAGTGGTCGAGAACGCGCCTCTGATTCTGTCCAGTTCGTTTTTTGAGACCGGCCTGCCCAGGGCGATCATCATGCCGACGCCCGGAATCTCGCCCATGAAACCTGCCTCGCCCATATCTACAGACGGGTCAGGCCAATGGAATTTTACGAAGGAACGCCACTCCACATGACGCAGGGTCTCCAGGAGCCAGTTTCTGAGACGCAACGAGTCTGTGAGATCGAACTCCTCGGGCTCCGGGCCGTGGGCAGATATGAGAAGGAATGGCATCCGAACATCCAGTTGAAGCTGGCCGTTTTCCCTCACTTCGCCCGCCTCTCTATGCAGAAGCTCCAGAAGCGATGCCCTGAACTCCTCCTTAGATAGGACAGCGACGGTGGCGATCTCGGCGGTGGCCTGGGCGGTTCGGATGGCCGCTCTCTGCCGCTCGATTATCTCGCTGATGATGCGACTGAACACGGTGAGAATGCGTTCCTCCACCTCCAACTGCGGCCCATCAATGCGCGGAGTCAGCAGGTAGAGCGCGCCGGTGGAGCCAACCGACCTCAGCGCGATGGGCACGGCCAGCGCCGAATACCCACGGGCGAGTTCGGCATCTGAGGCTCCAGACGCTTTGCTATCGAGATATCGCATCTCCGGGCCGACAGAGTCAATCATCGAAGTCCACGGCGCCACAACCTTTTCGACCACCAGGGGTATTCCGATGCGACTGGCGTAACCCGACAGCATTTCGAAGGGTTTAGGTGGGTCCCACAACGACGGCTCCCACGGTCGGTCCACGGAGCTTGCCAGGACCCGGGCGTCGGATGTTGACGTCGAAGTCTCGCTGATTTCACACAAGGAGCCAGGGTACACAACCTCGAACAACTGAGTCATCAACCACAACTGGAAGTCATCGGCATTGCTGGATTCAGGCATGTTGACGGCGTCGAACCTTCGGGTGGACTGGGCGCGTATGAACTCCTCGAAATCCAGGAACACAATGTCGAATATTCGGCCAACAAAGGCCAGCGCCGTCTCATCCAGAGTCATCGCCGACGGTCCAACTGTGCCCAGCAACAACTCATAGGTCTGTCGATGGGTGTGAACGTCGAGCCTCAGGAAGTCACGCGAGGTCACCTCCATTCTGGTGGGAAGCTCGTCTCTGTCCAGAAACAGGGCCTCTCTAAAGGGCGACATCACCCAGCAAGAAGGCGAGGGCCGCCCCAGGACTCTGCTGAAAACATATTCGTGGTCAACGTGAACAGCCTCATTGGGCGCCTGAGACGTTGTGTCACGGTCTCGACGCTGAACGATAACCAGACTGTTGGGGTGATCTTTAGTATCGCGAATAAGCGAGAAGACAGCGCTGGCCAGCAGACGAGAGGTCAACCGCCGGCGAAGACGCTTCAAGGAGATGCCGATCAGCCGGTTCCACACTCCGCTGTATCTTGGCTCTGCGTCCTCCGACGACAGATCGCTGTCAACAACGGCGTCCACCGCGTCACGAAACTTGACACCCTTTGAGCGCAGAAACAGCACGGTCAACACGTCGGCAGTCTCTCGCTTGGTGAACTCTCGCTGCTTTCCGATGCCCTGTTTCCGCAACCGCGAGATCAGCCATCTCCTGTGCTGTTCGCCGGCCATTGTCAGAACTTCAGGGGCGGTGAACGAGAGAACTCCAGTGCGATTCGTGTCCAGCCAGTCGAAGGCTTCCTCGCGAATCAAAGCCGCATGCTCCAGGTCTGGCGGAACGTCGGGGTTAAAGATCATTGCCTCTGGGTTTTGCATCGGATGCTACACCTTTACAGATTCCGGTGATACTGCGAACCATAATGTTGCACTTTTTTGCTACATATCGTTGCGGTTGGAGCATAACATACATCAAATCATATTGCATGGAGCATATATGTGTTCAATAATCCTACGCAAGCGAACTGAAATACGGACAGCGTAGCGAAAGGAGGGGCAGCGATGACGGCACGACCCAACGAAAGAGACAACCTGACACGAAACTTCCCACGAGAACGTGGGGCAGTCACTCAGCCCCGGTCGTCCGAGATTCGACGACCTCGCGAGAACCGAAGGGACAACCTCACCGAGCAGTTGTCCCTTTTTCTTTCAGCGGCAACCGCGATGGCCCAACTGCATTACCTCAGGCAGTGGGAATCGGAGTTGGCAGTTTTTGACAGCCAGCGGTCACCCGATGACAGCCGCGAGGTGATAAGTGTGTTGCCGAACGTAGTGTCGGAACCAAAATCAGGAGGCGCAAGATGAGTCTTTGGTCACGAGTCATGCTCATAGTGAGAGCCAAGGGCAAAGCCGCTCTCGACCGCGCCGAGGACCCGGTTGAAATCCTGGGCTACGCCGATGACCAGCAGGTCGAGCTTCACCGCCAGGTCAAGCAGGGCCTCATGGAGGTGGCAATCTCCAAGCGGCAATTAGAGCAGCAGGTCAAGACGATGGAGGCGCGAGTCCCACGGCTGGACGACCAGGCGCGACGCGCAGTGGGCGCCGGACGGGACGATCTGGCCCGCCTCGCCCTGGAGCGCAGACAGACGGCACTGGACGAACTGGCCGGACTGCAAACTCAGGCTGAAGAGGTCGGCGAAGAGGAACAGAAGCTGACCCTCGCTGAACAGCAACTGGCCGCTCGAATCGAGGAGTTCCGCATCCATCGGCGCACCCTCACAGCCCGCTACTCAGCCGCCGAGTCACAGGTCCGGGTGAAAGAGGCTCTGGGAGGAGTTTCCAACAAGTTCACCGACATCACAATGGCGCTGGGGCGGGCGGAAGAGAAGATCGACCGGATGCAGGCTCATGCCTCGGCGGTTGACTCCCTCATCGATAGCGGAGTGTTGATGCTTCCATCCCACGAAACCGATGTGGTGGAGCGGGAACTGAGGGTGGTGACCAGCCAGGAGGCGGTGAGCGAACAGATCAGAGCGATCAAGGCTGAGGTCGAGTCCAAGAAGGCGCTAACAAGCGGAGACGCGGAAGCAGAGGAATCGGTTGCCCAGGCCAGAGAGCCAAGTTAAATGGGGAGGTTCAACATGAGATTGAATGAGAGTCTGGGCCAAGAACGACCGATCCTGAGATTGTCAGAATCGCGCGGTCGGGAACGCATGTCAGCGCCGGATCACACAGCGGGTGTCGGCAGGCCCGGCCTGATGAGCTGGCTGACCCTTGCGTTGATAGCCCTCTGGGCGCTCGCCTGGATGCAGAACGAGACTATCGTAAAATGGGCGCTGAGCCAGGGCATCGTCGGAGAAGGCGCAACACGATCTCTGCCGGGTGCAGTCAAAACGGCCAGCATCGTGCTAGCTGGGCTCAGCGTTCTGGCAGGCTGGCGGATCGCGGCCTGGGGAACATGGGCGCTCTACCAGCTTCCGCCAGCGCAGGCGACCGGCGCGGCAGTGGGCAGAATCCTGGGGCCAACAGCAAACGCTCTCGGGGAAGGCATGAAGGGGCTATCGCGGATGCTGGGCGGGGCCTTCACCACGATAGCAGGCCCAGTCTCAAAAGCAGGCCTCGCCATCGCCAACGCCAGCACCCTGATCGCCCGAACGGCAGGGATTGGCCTGATTGCAGCGACCAGCGCCGCAGGCAGAACACTGGCCTCTGGTTGGCATAGCGGAAGCACAATCCTGCGCCACGGAGCGCTGAAAGTCATCGCCGTCGCAGGTGGAGTCGCTCTTCTCGGGTACGCCATCGCACGGCTCGGCTGGTCGGGTATCTCGACATCGACCCGCCTCGTGTGGGCGGGAGCTTCGGTCGGGCTGAGGCATGTCGCCCACACGATCTCCACCGCCCTGCAGCCACTGAGGCTCCCTCTGGTCGCGACGCTGGCGGCAGCACAGCAACTGACGCTACTGGGAGTCTCGATAGCGCTCTACGCTGGACGCTTAAGCCTGATGGTGAGCATGGGAACGCTGGTCCTGATCAGGTCAAACGTGGCAAGGGCCGGACGTTACGGATGGCACGGAATCACGGTAGCCTCCGGGAGCATCGCGGCAGTCGCAACCATCGCAGAGCTGATTTTGAAGCTGGCGCTGGGATACCTCTGGCGGACGGTGGCAGTGATCGCGCGCCACGGATGGGGTGGCATCGCGACGGCCTCAAAGGTCATGGCGATGGGCGCAGTCATCTTGGGGCTGATCGCAGCCCTTGCGATGAAAGCCGTCTGGCGCAGAGCATCAGCGACCGCACGCTACGGCTGGCTCGGAGTCTCCACTTCCGCCCGCAACCTCTGGGAGGGGTACTCATTCGTCCTGAAACACCTCTGGATGGGCGCGACAACCACTGGCCGCTACGGATGGGCCGCGCTCTCGATCACATATAGGGTCGCAAGAAACATCGCGACTACAGTGGCGAAGAAAGTGGGGCGCCTGGCCCTGATCGGCCTGGCCATGACGCTCTCCATCACGCTCCTGGGTGCGATAATCGCCTTCGGAGCGATGCGCAGGGTAATGACCGGAACGGCCATCGCATCCCGCTACGGGTGGGCTGGAATCTCGCCTTTGCTCAATGGCCTCTGGACAGGCGCAACGACAGTCGCTCAGGTAATCAGAAAAGCGATGGAACGCTTCGGATCAGCAGCGGCAACAGTCGGTCGGTTTGGATGGCTCGGAATGACCATCACAGCCAGACTTCTCCGGTCAGGGTCATCAGTCGCCACTGAGCGCGTCTGGAGAGGGGTGACAACAGCCGCTCAATTCGCGCGGGCCGAGCTTGCGATCATACTCAGGCACGCCGGCGCCGGCGTGACCATCCTCACCCTGCTGGTGGGGACGGCCCTGAGATACGCCTGGATGGGAGTCTCGACAGTCACAGGCATCGGCTGGCTCGGGACCTCCATCCTGGCCCGCTACTTCTGGGCGGGGACGGCGGCGGTCGCAAAGCGCCTGGGGCTGGCAGTATCCATCACGGCCAAGGTTCTCTGGCTGGGAGTATCGACAGTCACGGGATACGCCGTGCGAGGTATCGCGACGGTGGCACGTAACGTCTGGCTGGGAATCTCGGTCCTTGCCCGCTACCTGCGGATGGGCGGATCAGCCACCCTGAGAGTCGCGAGTCTGGGCGCTTCCACAGCGGGACGGAACATCTGGCAGGGAGTCTCGCCAGCGCTCCGAGTGTTCTGGTCAGGAGTTTCGATCCTGGCAAGAATCGTGTGGCTGGCAGTCTCGACGCTCCTGAACTACCTGGCGCTGGGCGCCGCGACCCTGACCCGGTTCCTGGTTCAAGGGGCAGCTCTGCTCGGAGGCGTCGCCTGGCTGGGAATCTCGCAGGTCCTCGGCTTCGCCTGGATGGGAGTATCGACGACCGGTCTCGCCCTCTGGTGGGCAGCCGCCCAGGCATGGCTGGGAGTCAAGGCCCTGGCAAAGGGAATGTTGAGAGTCGCGCTCTTCCCACCGCGCACGCTCTGGACGGGTGTCGCCGCAATGCCTGACACCATCCGGTTCACGGTCTTGTATGCAACCAAGAAGAAAGGAGTATTGGAGATGGCAGAACTGAACCTCAACCGCGAGCGAATGTTCTCGCTGGTCGCCACAGTATGGGTCCTGGGAATCGGCGGGTTCTTCACCTGGAGTTGGATAGCGCCCCCTCCCCCTCCGCCCACTGTGGTGGTCGAACACTGGACCACCGGACACCTGGTCCGCGATGGCCTTCTGATGAAGATGGCGGAGGTTTTCAACGAAGCCGGTCACAGGAACTCGGCTGGAAAGCTCATCCAGATCAAGGTTCACAACGTTCCATCCGGATTGCAGGCTGAATACCTGACACCTCGGGCGTTGTACGGCCAGGGAATTGATCTGGTCGGAGCCAGCAACGGTTATGTGAAGCCCGGTTACACCGACCCGACCATCGTGACACCCTCCAGCGCTCACTGGCTGACTCTGGTCAACCACGAAGTTGGCAGAGCCGTCGTGGACCCTGCCACAGCCGAGATAATCGTTCGGCCAGTCATCGGAATCGTCACATACACGGAGATGGCCCAATGCCTGGGCTGGCCGAACAAGGAGATCGGATTCGAGGACATCATCGAACTGCGCAACAATCCGCGTGGCTGGCAATCTTATCCGGATTGCGCGAAAGCCGAGTGGGGGCAGACTCCCCTGTTCGCCTTCACCGATCCGCAGACCTCCAGCACGGGCAGGAGCTTCCACCTGAGCCTCTACGCGATGGCCACGGAGAAAGACCCCGCGCAATTGAC
>JASLRP010000313.1 GCA_030743915.1 SAR202 cluster bacterium
TGAGGTCCTCAAGCACGTTCTGACCAGTTCGGGTAACGTTGCGAAGTTGGTCGAATCGCTGGCGAATGGTCAGCCTCGACCTTCCGACGACATCGAGCCTCCAAGAGAATCGACGGACCTGTCTCTCGCAGAGATGCGCGACCTTCTGCTCAAAGATTCCATAGCCTGGGGCGCCCTGACAGACCGACTTCCTGAGCCGCCCTCTTTCGAGATCGAAGCGAAGCATACGGTCTTCGGAGACCTGCACTCCAGGGCATGGTATCTCTTCCAGCGAGTGCATGATCTCGACCACGCCCAGCAGATCGACAAGAACAAGCAGGATGCCGGTTACCCCGACAACTAGGCCATTCTCCACGAAATGAACGCCGAGATTACGTCGACCAGGATTCGATAGACACCAGGATTCGATAACGGAAGGACAAGACGAAAAATGCGGATAGCTTTGAGCATTCCAATTCGAGACGGCGGAAACTGGGACCACGCCCTGCAATTTGCCGTCGAGGCCGAGCGAATGGGCGCGGCGTCGCTCTGGAGTCGCGAGGCGTGGGGGTACGACGCCGTGACTCCGCTGGCGTTCCTGGCCGGACGAACCAGCTCCATTGGGCTGGGCACTGGAATCATGCAGATCGGTTCGAGGTCTCCGGCCAACGTGGCAATGACTGCCACGACTTTGCAATCCATATCCGGCGGTCGGTTCATGCTTGGTCTTGGGACCAGCGGGCCGCAGGTCATTGAAGGTTGGCACGGAATTCCGTTTGATCGACCGATTCAGCGCACCCGCGAACTTATCGAGATTGTGCGACTTGCGACCAGCGGTAATCAGGTGGCCTACGAAGGCGAGATATACCAACTGCCTTTGCCCGGCGGCGAGGGCAGGGCGTTGCGTTCCGCTGCAGGAGAGTCGCATGTACCGATCTACGTCGCCGCGCTCGGCCCACGGAACCTGGAGCTTACGGGCGAGTTGGCAGACGGCTGGATGGGCGGCTCTTTCATCCCGGAAACCGCCGATGTGTTCATCCAGCATCTTCGGGCAGGCGCGAACAAAGCGGGTCGTGACATGGAGAATTTCGACATCCATATCCCATTGTCAGTCGAATTCACCGACGATATCGATGAGACCGCCAAGCGCCACGCCAGAGGTTACGGGTTCACTTTCGGAGCGATGGGTTCAGAGCGCAACAACTTTTACAAAAACGCCTTTGCTCGCCAGGGTTTCTCCGATGAAGTCAACCTTGTGCAGAGACTCTGGAAAGAAGGGCGAAGGGACGAAGCGAGAGACCAGGTCCCAACCGAACTGGCGCTGAAAGCCAATCTGATCGGGACGCCGGAGATGGTCAGGGAGCGACTGCGAGTCTATCGAGACGCAGGCGTTACGACTATACGCGCAGGGCTGGCGGGAGATGGCCCCGAAGCTCAGATGGAGACGCTGGGCCAGTTGATGTCCCTGGTGAACGAAGTGAATGCCGAAGGCGCCTCAGCCAGTTAGGATTCGCTGTCTGAATCTCCGACAACGCGAGCGCGGACGGCTTGCATCTCCGCTGTCACAGCCGAGAGCATCTGCTCTTCCTCGGCTTCTTCAAGCTCCATGGTTTTCAGGATCACGGCGGCTTCGGTCATCATTTGATGCCTGATAACTCGGTAGTCTTCATCTGTCAGGTTGCCGATGGCGTGGTCAAGCTCCGAGCTTTTCAGGCCATCCACTGCGGCGTCCCACCGACGCATCAGGTCGGCAACGGGGGCGGACTCATCTTCGGCGAACTCGTCACGTCGCACCCCTACCACGAAGGGCCACAGGATGGCCAGCGTGGGAATCAGGGTCAGCGCCAGGACGATGATTATCAGCACGGGACGTCGATCACGCTCCAGCCGGACGCATGCCGGCGGGGACTCGCAGAGCGGCCAGAGATGGCTCGCGCCGGAGAGCCAGAGACAGCACAGTTCCCAATATCATGATCGGGCCGCTGGCCCACATCCACCAGACCATTGGATTTATCAGCACTCGGAAGACGGCCTGTCCGCCGTCGCTGAACTCAGAGGGCACGATGTAGAAATCTTCCACTGGCGTGCTGTGAATCGCTCCCCTGGTGGATGCGATTCTGAAATCTGGATACACTGCCCGGAACGGCTCCATCTCGCCCAGGTATTTGCCGCCGGAATAAACCTCGAACTGGGCGTAGTCTTCCTCGCGGTCAGGGTGAGATTGGTGGCTCGTCCCCGTGTATGTGAAGGTGTACTCACCGATGGTCTGAGTGTCTCCCGGATTCATGACCAGGTCCCGCTGCACGCTGTAGAACGACGATCCGATGGCTCCTGCGGCCAGCATGATGATCGAGATGTGGACGATGTAACCACCGTACCGTGGCCGATTGGCCGAGAGCAGCATCAGGAATGCCCGAGCGTAGTTCTCGCCCTTGCGATGCCGCGATCGAGTCCCGCGAACCCACTCGTGTCCGATTCCCGCGATAACCATCGCGCACGTCATAAAGGCGATAGTGGCCACGGGCTGTCGCGGGCCGACGATCATGAATATCAAACCCGTGAGAGTCGCTGCTGCCAACGGAATTCTCAGCGCTCGATTCAGGCTGTTGACTGTTGCCCTCCTCCACGGAAGCAACGGGCCGATTCCCATGAGGAACACTATGAAAAGCAGTATCGGCCCATTCACCAGATTGAAGAACGGCTGGCCCACCGTGATCGTGACGTCGCTGGCTGTCTCGGAGAATATGGGAAACACCGTGCCCCAGAGCGTGACGAACGCCACGGCCAAGAACGCGATATTCTGAGCCAAAAAAGCCGACTCTCTGGACAGCATGGATTCCAGGCGGCCACGGCTTTTCAACATGTCCATCCTCCAGATGAACGCTGCAATGGAAGCCACCAGCGTGAAGGCCATGAAACCCAGGAATATCCAGCCCATCGCCGATTCGGCAAACGAATGCACCGACGGGACGGGCCCGCCTCGGTTGATGAACATGCCAAGCTGGGCCATCGTGAAGGCGATGATTATGATCACCATGTTCCACATTCGGAACATGCCGCGTCGCTTCTGAACCATTATCGAGTGGACAAAGGCGGTGATTGCCAGCCAGGGCATCAGCGCCGAATTCTCGACAGGGTCCCATGCCCAGTAACCTCCCCAGCCCAGAATTGTGTACGCCCACCATGACCCTAAAAGCAGGCCGATCGTCAGTATCAACCAGGAGATCATGCCCCATATTCGGCCCAGGTCAACCCACTCGTCGTTGCCTCCTTTGCCTGCCAACAACGCGCCGATGGCAATGCTGAAGGGGATGGCGACTGCGATCAGTCCGGCCATCTGGAGGGGAGGGTGTATGAACATTCCGAAGTGGATGAGCAGTGGGTTGATTCCCTGGCCATCAATCGGAACAACATCCAGCCGGGCCAACGGGTTCGCCATAAACACCATCACGGCCAGCAGGAACAACAGCGTCATCGCCATGATGGCGGTGGCGTAGGGAGCGGTGTAGGGGAGTCTTTTCCTGATAGTCCCGACCGCGACCAATGCCAGCGCGCTGAATACTATCGACAGGAACAACATGGAGCCGGAGTTCCCAGCATAGAATGCGACCCATGTGTAGGCGTCAGGCATTGCCAGACTGCTGTTTTCGGCCACGTACTTGACGGAGAAATCGTTGGTTACGAAGGCATGGATAAGGACTGCGGTTGCCACAAGCAATAGCGCCAGCGTGCTGTAAAATCCGTATCGTCCGCTCATCACCAACTCGGGCGACCGGCGGGCGACTCCAAGAACTGACGCTATGACCGCGTAACCTGTGGCAATCATTGCGAGCACGAGGGCCAGTTGACCCGTCTCTACGATCATGTTCGTTCCTCTGATTCAGCGATCAGGCAGTCAGGATTCAAGATTAATCACGATGGGCGTGACGGGTCTTCAGGTGACTCGTCGAGGTCCAGGGCGGTTTCGATTCGGCGAAAGTAGTCTTCCTGCTCGTCCTCCGTCAGTACAGGACCTTGGGATGTGGCCGCGCTGGGGACTGCGCTTGTGCGGCGCATCCAGCGGAGTCCAAGGAATACCGAGAAGATTGCGCCTACGACCGCAATCGGCGGCAGGAGCCATGCGGCAAGGCTGATGCCCTCTCTGGGAGGCTCCATCAAAACGCTGGGGCCGTACCGTTCCACAAAAAAATCCTTTATCTGCTGGCCGGTCCAACCATCGGCTAACCTCTCTGCCACAATCGCTCTCATGGACACGGCCAGTGGGTTTTGCGATTGGTCAATGGACTCACCTGGGCAGACTGGGCACATGATAGCTTTGTTGAGCGCTGTGGTCTGGCGCTCAATTTCCGGGACGTCGTCTTCCGTGATGGATGTGCAGGCCAGCGCGACAAGCCCAATTACGGCGAGAGCGAATGCTATGATGAATCTCGGATTGTTCATGTGATGCCGTTAATTTACGTCCCCACGAAATTCTCGGATTCACGACGCCTTTGACGCGGCGTGCTCTCCGCCGTTTCGATCTGCGGGATTATTATAACCAGATTCACCTTCGGAATACCTGCATATTGAGAGTGCGGAGTGTGAGGGCTTTTGATATAATCCGGCAGAAGATCGGACGGCTGATTGCCGGAACGACCAATCTCCAGTGGAGTCTCGAATGGCTGTATTGTTTGTCGCGTCAGACCAACCAGGCGCAGGAAAGACGGCGCTGTGTGCCGCGTTAGCATTGTCGTTGACCAATCAAGGCAAAAGCGTGGCAGTGTTCAAACCCTTTGCCTCCGGTGATGCCGACACCGACGGAGACAGCTATAACAAGCTGTTTGGTCAACCTGTTGAAGGGTGGCCTCAGCAGATACCGGCGGCTGGCCTGAACGATCAGGCTGTGGAAGACGCTTCCCAGATGGCCGCATCCCTGTCTGAGGGCAAGGACGTTACCATTGTCGAAGGCTCCAACGCGCTGAGCCTGGATGACACGGCGTCGTTGGTCACAGGCTTGAATGGCAGCGTCGTATTGGTCGCCGCTTACCGGCGAGAGCTGACGGCGTCGGACCTGGCATCTTACAAGAATTCATTTGGTGACGCTCTGGCAGGAGTCGTGGTCAATGGCCTGACTCAACACCTGGGAACCGAGGCCAACGAAAATCTGGTCCCGACTTTCGAGGCCGAAGGCATCAACTGTCTTGGGGTGATTCCTGAAAGTCGAAGATTGCTGGCGGTCACCACAGCGCAGATCGCAGAACATCTCGATGGCAAGTTCATCACCGACGCGCCGGACACCGACGCGCTCATAGAGCGATTCCAGGTGGGCGGTTTCAGTCTCGACCCTGGCGACCTGAGGTTCGGACTGTATCCTGACAACGCAGTTGTGATTCGAGGAGACAGGCCGGACGTTCAGATGTCCGCTCTTGCCGTACCGGTGTCGTGCATGGTTCTTACCTCCGGCATCGAGCCTACTGAGTATGTCAAGTACGAAGCCCAGGAAGAGGGCGTTCCCGTGATGCTGGCGCCCGGCGACACCAGGACGACGATGAACGACCTGAACGCCGTCCAAGCCCGAGCGACGTTCAGCCATACCCGCAAGCTTTCAGCGTTTGTGGAGTTGGTGGACAGCCATGTGGACGTGGCATCGATCATAAACGCGCTGGGCGTCTGAATTTCTGATTAACATGGGACGGACAGCCGTTCACAGGAGGAATCCGTAATGGTTAACGTGAGCCTGACTCGTAAAGATTCCAGCTACGACGCGGTGAAAGGCGCCTTGGACCTCATCGGCGATGACGTGAATATTCCCGACGACCGGCCGGTCCTCATCAAGGCTAATATGGTGTCTCCCACGGTTGAGTTGTCTGCCACTCCCGTCAACGCAATTCGCGCAACACTGGACTTCCTTCTTGAAAAAGGCGTCGAGAAATTCACCATTGCAGAAGGCACGGCTGTGGACGCCGACACGATGGGCGGGTTCCAGCGGTACGGATATTTCTCACTGAGGGAGGACTACGACGTCGAGTTCATGGACCTGAACATGGACGAATCGGTGTTGATCGAGTCTCTGGACGACGATCTTAACCCAGCGAACATTCGCCTCGCCAAGACGCTGTTCGACTCCTACATCGTCTCTGTGGCCCGGATGAAAACCCATAACAACGTGATCGCTACCATGTCAGTGAAGAACCTTGCGGTGGGCTCGATCATCAATGGCGACCGGACCAAACGAGTCCCGAATTCTGAGAACAGGGCGTTTTCTCATGAACCCCGCCCCATCAACCTCACCCTGGCGCGTCTGAACAGCGAACTGTCGCCTGACCTCGCAGTCATAGACGGAGTGATTGGGATGCAGGGGAACGGGCCAGTGGATGGATTCCCGATTTCGTCTGGCGTTGCCGTTGCATCCGCCAGCCCGCTGGCGGCAGACATCGTTGGGACTCAGGTGATGGGCCTCGACTGGCGGACTATTGGCTATCTTTGGTATCTCACCCAGCTTCGAGAGTTGGATGTAAAGGACATCGAAGTCCTGGGAGAGAACGTGATAGATCATGTCATCAAGTACCAGCCCCACGACGATTTTCACTGGCAACTCGGCTGGTGGGTCGAGAACTGGCGGGACTATCTCGGCGGCGACTACATGCGGGACGGCGACGAGTAGGACGTCGGTCTCAGCCTAGTTCCAGAAATTCCTTCACCCGGTCCATGACCGGCTGTCTGTCGTAGGAGTTGTACAGCGATATGGCACGTCGCGTCGGGTCGCCGAAGAAGAATCTTTCGTATAACGCCTGCCGTGAGCCGAATGAACTGGCCGCGATGTCCCACGCCAGCCTGAATATCTTCACCCGTTGAAGGCCGGTGAAATCCTCAGTCGATAGGATGTCGTTGACCTCCGACTCGATGGGACTCTGGAAGTCGGCCTCTGTGGGAAGCATCATCAGGCTGCTGGAGCCTAGCAACTGGATAAGCTCGGTCATGCGGGGATACATTCGCGGGAACAGGTTTCGCGCCACGTCCAAATGATCTCTGTCGGGCGACATGACACCCCACTGGTCGATCCTGGCGTCCGCCTCTGACGCTCGAAGGCATGCCTTCATCACTCCCATGTCAAGAATCAACTCGGCTACTCTCTCCTGCACCTGGGGAATGCCACCTGACCCCAGCGACTCGACCATCAGCCCCGCCACTCCCAGAAGGAATTCAGACTTGACGACGTTCTTTGTTATCACCTGGTGCATCATGTGGGTCTCGGAGCCTGTGGCGGCGAATACGGTGTTGCACAGTTCGATGTCTCCACTGAGATAGACTCGCTCCCACGGGACGAATACGTCATCGAACACCACGATGGAGTCCATCTCCTCAAACCGGGAGCCAAGAGGATGGTCGAAGGTTGACCGTCCGATGTCGAAACTCTCGCGACATACAAATTTCAGGCCGGGCGTGTTGCACGGAATACAGAATGCGAAGGCGTAACGCCAGGCGTCCTCGGTGGTTTGCAAAACGGTGGACGGAAACACCATGATCTCGTCGGACAGCGGGCCTAAAGTTGCCAGCACGCGCGCGCCTTTTACCACGATTCCATCGTCGCGTTGTTCGGTGATGTGAAGGGCCACGTCCTCGTCGGTTCCAGTCGTGCCCAGAGCAGATCGGGTGCGCCGAACGTTGATGAGCGTGTGCGTCAACGCCAGGTCGTTTTCTCGGGCGTGCTGGTAGTAGTCGATGGCGTTTTGGGAGAACTCCGGGCTGTTGCCTCCAAAGAACGAGCTTGCCTCGGCGCAGGCCATGAGGATTACATTCAGGTAATCGGGCGTCCGGCCCAGCATCCCGCCGCTGGTCCGCGCCCACTGAGTCATCATCTTTCGGCGGTTCTCCAGGTCCTCCAAAGCGCTCGGAACGATGAAGGACATACCCACTGGATCGCCGGAAGTCGGAGAGGTGTATGTCATCTCATCGGGAACGGAGGGGTCAAGCTGCAAGTCGTAGAGGCTTGCCACGGACTGCGCTCCTCGCCTCAGACCGGGATGCGAAGTGACGTCTGGAACGCGTTCGCCTTCCAGCCAGACTTCGGCGGAGTTTTCTCTGAGAGTCTGGAGATACTGATTTCCACTACGGGCAGGCATAAGAGACTCCTGGATGCTCGCTGCGAGCATGGGGTTCGGGCGATTGGGGTCCAGCGGATTGTGTACGGGAGTTTAGCCGAGCGCTTCACAGTCGTCAATTTATGCTTGACACCGCGCAACCGTCGAAGTAGTGTGGACTGACTAGCAGAAAGTGAGACTTCGCCATGAGAGAGAAACTCGTAGATATCGACCAAGCGGCAAAGATTGTCAAAGACGCTGATAATGTGGTGTTCAATGGGAGCATGGATTGGACCCCGATGGCCATGCTCAGAGAATTGGCGCGGACCGAGGTCCGCAACATCACCGCTTTGGGAATCGTGGGCGGCG
This sequence comes from SAR202 cluster bacterium, assembly GCA_030743915.1. Taxonomy (GTDB): domain Bacteria; phylum Chloroflexota; class Dehalococcoidia; order Lucifugimonadales; family UBA1123; genus UBA1123. The sequence continues at coordinate 8,409 of JASLRP010000313.1, forward strand.
CCATGAATCTGGACTTCCTGCTGGGAACGGGCGTCGCCGGACAGGTTGAGACGTGTAGTCTCGGATTCGGAGAGTTCTCCAGGGTTGCCCCTAATTATGCCCGACTTCAAAAACAGGGCAGGATGCGGATGCTCGACAACACTTGAGGGGTCATGTACACGATGATCCAGGCTGGATCAATGGGCGTGCCTTTCACCTCAACTCTCGGATACGCCGGAACTGACATCCTGGAACGGCGACCCGACGACTTCAAGATTATCGAAAATCCATTCGACTCAGACGAACGCACCGTGGTTGCCAGGGCAATGAACCCGGATGTCGCCATTTTCCACGGGCTGAAGGGCGACAAGTATGGCAACGTCATCGTGCAAAAACACGGCGAGGAGTTGTTGCTGGCCCAGGCGTCGCGACGAGTGATCGTCACGGTCGAAGAGATCGTTGATTCCGTTGACTCGGAGGACCCGGACGGTTGGTTCATTCCCGCCATACACGTTTCGGCTGTTGTGCATACGCCAATGGGAGCGCATCCAACAGGCGTGCCGGGCCTTTACGATGCCGACGAGGATCGAATCCGCGAGTATGTCGAGGCGTCGGAGTCGGACGAATCCTTCGAGAAGTACCTGAACCGTTACGTGTTTGAGGTTGGTACTCATGAGCAGTACCTGGAATTGGTTGGGCTAGAGTCCGATCGCGAAACCGTGGCCCGGTGACCTCAGACTTCGACCTGACAACCGAAGAGCATCTAGCGATTCTGATGTCACGGAAGGTTCAGGATTGGGAAACGTCGGCCTGCGGAGCTTTGAGCTTCATACCGGCCACTGCGTTACTGTTGGGCCGGGAGATGCGCGCTCCCAATGCTGAAATCATCATCCTGGGAAGCCGGGATTACGTGCCATTCGTGTCGGGCAAGGACTTTCACTTTCTGGCTCAGCGGGGTCAACTTGACCTGTTCTTCATCAGCGCTATCGAGATCGACTGGCACGGCAATTTCAACCTCCACGTCATCGGTGACCGCGACGAACCCGATGTCCTGATGCCCGGCCAGTACGGGACCGGCATGCTTTACTACGCCGTCCCGCGCATAGTGATGTTCAGGACCGAACACACTCGGCGCACATTCGTCGAGCAAGTCAACTACATTTCAGGCGCGGGAACGTCTCCTGAGGGCGTGACTCGAAGGACAAAAGAAGTCACCGTCGTCACTCCTATGGCGGTGCTGAACTTCAATCAAGAAACCCGCCTGATGGAGCTTGGCTCGGTAAATGAGGGGCACTCAGTCGATGAAGTGATCGAGAACACGGGATTCGATCTTGGAATCGAGGGTCCGGTCGAAACCACGCCACCAATTACCGAGGAAGAGGTCCACACCCTTCGCAACGCGGTAAAGGCCCACATGATCGAATCGGAGACCTACCCAGATCTAGCCGCCAGATTTATCAAATCGCCGTAGAGATGGTCGTTGGCAACTGATATCAGACTCGCCGCCATCGACGATGCGGCTCAAATTCAGGCGATATACGAACCGATAGTGCTTGAGACGGCTATCTCCTTCGAGTTGGTTCCTCCCACGGTGGCGGAATTTCAGGACCGGATATCCAGAACGCTGGAGAAGACGCCGTGGCTCGTGTGTGACATCGACGGCGTGGTGGCCGGCTACGCCTACGCCGGGCAGTTCAGGCCCAGAGAAGCTTACCAGTGGTCTGCGGAAGTCACCGTGTACGTGAACCCTGAATTCCACAGGCGCGGAGTCGGCAAGGCGACATACACGTCGCTATTTCAATGCCTTCGTATCCAGGGGTATAGAAGCGCATATGGGGGCATTGCGTTGCCCAATGAGGCCAGTATCGCTCTGCACGAAAGCCTGGGCTTCACCCATGTCGGCACATTTCATGCTGTTGGCTTCAAACTCGGAGAGTGGCGAGACGTCGGTTGGTGGCAATTGGAAGTGCAACCCGCCCAAGCAAGCCCAACCGCGCCAATCGCCCTGCCTGAAGCGAAAAACACTGAATATTTCCGCCGCGCCCTGAGTTCAGGGTTGGCAGAGTTGCGCTGATTCCGATTGTAAATTTGCCTGACGAGGGGGACGACCTTTGACCAAAATAGCAGTATTGGACGATTATCAGAGCGTCGCGCTTGAGACAGCGGATTGGAGCCGCCTGCGGCCGGATGCCCAGGTTGACGTGTTTCAGGACCATCTGGCGGATGAAGCAGACCTCGCGGAGCGTCTTAATGATTACGAGATCGTTGTCGGAATGCGAGAGCGCACGCCGTTTCAGCGCAGTCTCTTGGAGCGTCTTCCGAACCTCAGACTGCTCATCACTACAGGCATGGGCAACGCATCCTTCGATATGAACGCCGCCGCCGATCTGGGTATCACGGTCTGCGGGACAGGCGGCCTGCCGTATCCGACGGCTGAGCTTACTTGGGCATTGATTCTTGCGCTGTTCCGCAAGGTTCCCGATGAGGACAGGGCAACGCGCGAGGGTTCATGGCAGGTCAGCCTCGGCGAAGGACTTCAAGGCAAAACTTTGGGCATGATGGGCCTCGGAAGGCTGGGGTCTCAGGTCGCAACCGTGGGCAACGCTTTTGGAATGAATGTCATCGCATGGAGCCAGAATCTTGCCCAGGAACGGGCCAGCGAATTCAACGCAAAGCTGGTCACGAAACAGGAACTGCTGTCCCAGTCCGACGTGATGTCGATACACCTTGTCCTGAGCGCCCGGAGTCGGGGACTGATCGGCGCTGAAGATTTGGCGCTGATGAAGCCATCATCATACCTGGTGAACACGTCCAGAGGGCCGATTGTTGATGAGGCCGCGCTGGTCGACGCCCTGCGGAACAACACCATCGCCGGAGCCGGACTGGATGTATTCGACATCGAACCTCTGCCGTTGGACCATCCCCTGCGAAACCTCCCTAACACCGTCCTGACGCCGCACGTGGGTTATGTGACTGTGGAGACGTACAGGATTTTCTATGGTGACGCGGTGGAGAACATCACTTCGTTTATGGACGGTGCGGCTGTGCGAGTCATCAACAACCCATCCAATCCCAGATAGGCAGACAGAACCATATGACCGAACGACCGAATTCCGCCCTGCGAGATGTGAACGTTTTGGACCTAAGCGCGAACATTGCGGGCGCATACTGTTCCAAATTGTTGGCAGACCTTGGCGTCGAAGTAATCATGGTTGAACATCCCGACGGCCATCCCCTCCGGCACATGGGCCCGTTTCCTGATGATGAACCTCATCTCGAAAAAAGCGGGATGTTCCAGTATCTGTGCGCCAACAAAAGCAGCATTGTATCCGACCCACGGACCGACGCCAGCGCCGAGGAAATGTCGAAATTGATTAGCCAAGCCGACCTGGTGATTCAAGACAAAGTTGTGGGCGCTCCGGATTCGATGGCGTTCGATTGGGAGTCTCTCGAAACGCAGAATCCAATGCTGGTCATGACATCAATCACCCACTTTGGCCAGACAGGGCCGTATCGGGACTGGCAGTCTGACGAGATCGTTGACTACGCGATGGGCGGGTACATGTACTTCGGCGGCCATCGAGACCGCGAACCTCTGATGCTCACCAACCACCAGGCCGAATTGAACGCCGGGGCGCAGGCCGCAATTGCGTCTCTGGCGGCAATCTGGAGGGCGAGACGTGACGGTAAAGGTCAGCACATCGACGTATCAACGGTCGAGGCCATGCTGTCCGCCCACGCCTGGACATCGACATCGTGGACCCACGAGGGCGCCATCATGCGACGCTCCGAGCCTGACAGTATCCCGTGCAAGGATGGGTACGTCTGGCTCATGACCATGCGCTGGGACCCGACGTTGTTCGTTCTCATCGAACGGCCCGACTTGATGGACGACCCCCGGTTCGCAGATCGTCAGTCGTGGTTCGAAAACAAAGAAGAGTTGATTCGACTTCTCACCGAGTGGTGCGCTCAACACACCAAAGAGGAGATTTTCCGGTGGGCGCAGGATTTGAGATTGGCATTGACTCCGGTGAACAATTCAGCCGATCTGCTTAAATCTGTGCAGTTGGAGGCGCGGAACTGGTTCCAGGAAGTCGATCATCCAGACGCGGGAAAAGTCAGATTGCCAGGATTCCCGTATCTGTTGAGTGAAACGCCGGCGTCGATTCATTCACCGGCTCCACGATTGGGCGAGCACACAACAGCCAGTTTCACTGGAACGCCTGACCGTGGGCATAGGGACACGCGCCTGATGCTGGAACCGGACAAATACGCGGGGCGTGAGCTTCCGCTCATGGGCATTCGTGTGCTGGAGATTACAGCCAATTGGGCAGGGCCGCTGGCGGGCAGATTCCTGGCAGACCTGGGGGCGGAAGTTATCAAGATCGAGCCTCCCGACCGCCCCATGACCAGGGGAGCGCGGTATCCAGGCGGCGACCCCTTCAAGTACCACTACAATCGCGCCGCATATTTTAACAAGATGAACCGCAACAAATATGGCATGACTCTGGACTTGACCCACGAAGAGGGGAAGCGGCTGTTCATGGAATTGATTGCCGAATCCGACGTTCTGATTGAGAACAACAGCCCCAGGGTGATGCGAAACTTCGGCCTGGAGTACGACACGCTCAAACAGGCCAACCCCGACCTGATCATGGTTTCAATATCCGGCTTTGGGCAGACTGGCCCTGAGCGAGATTACATCGCATACGGGGCCAACATCGAGGCGTCGTGCGGTCTCGCCGACGCAACCGGATACCCTGACGATGATCGACCCTACAAAACGACACTTTTCTATGCCGACCCGGTGACAGCCATGCACGGCGCGGTCGCGATCCTCGCGGCTTTGCATAATCGTGAAGAACGCGGCGGCGGGCAGTATATCGATATGTCTCTGCACGAGAATGGTATTACGTTCTTCCCGGAGGCTCTGATGGAACATATCGTAACCGGCAATCTAGCGAAACGGCGAGGGAACCGGCATCCTGACTACGCTCCTCAGGGCTGCTATCCATCGATTGGCGACGACGCCTGGATGGCGCTGACTGTTCGCGATGATGAAGAGTGGGTCCGTCTGGCGCGGGCAAT
>JASLRP010000314.1 GCA_030743915.1 SAR202 cluster bacterium
ATGAAAGGCAATTCATGGACAAGCCCCGATTGAATAGAGAGATCATCGCCATGCGAGTGGCCCGCGAGCTACAGGATGGTGACATCGTGAACCTGGGAATCGGGATACCAACCCTTTGCTCTCAGTTCGTCCCTGAAGGCCGAGAGGTCATCTACCACAGCGAGTCCGGCGTTTTGGGGTACGGCCCGATGGCTGAACCGGGGGAAGAGGACATCGACCTCATCAACGCCGGAGGGCAGTTTCTGGCGCCGAATCCCGGTATGTCTTTCTTCAACTCCGCGGATGCTTTCGCGATGATACGCGGAGGCCATATAGACGTCGCGGTCCTAGGAGCCTTTCAGGTCGCCGAGAATGGAGACCTGGCAAACTGGATGCTTCCCCAACGAGGCGTCGGCAATGTCGGCGGCGCAATGGACCTGGCGGCTGGAGCAAAGCGAACCATTGTGGCAATGGAGCATACTGACCGAAACGACAATCCCAAGATCGTAATGGAGTGTTCGTTCCCTTTGACAGGCGCGAGATGCGTCAGCTTGATCGTGACTGACATCGCTGTCATCGCTGTATCGGATGATGGCCTCACGCTCTTGGAGGTTGCTCCCGAGTGGGACGCGAAAGACGTACAAGAACTCACTGAGCCCCGACTGAAAATCTCGACGGATCTGGCGGAGATAGGCCTCTGATCGTTTTACAAATGATGCCGCATAGAGCTTAACGAGGCAATGTGGGAACCGGTCATCTAACTGACGGCTGGCCAAAACGCTATCGATAGTGGCGGTTTAACTCCGAGGTGTACTTGCTCCCTAGCATGTGAACGTTCTCGTCCAGCCACTGGCTGAACAGCGTAGAGCCTGGCGGGGGCTCGCCTGATTTAGATACCAGCAAGTCAGACGTCAAACCGTCAATCTCATCACGTGTAAGCACTACATCCCGGAGAAACAGCCCCATGACTCGTGATGCAACCATCGCCAATCCTGGATTTATGCGTATCAGCCTTGAGCGGACGCCGATTGTCGTTGCGATGAGGTTGACCATTTCGCGATAGGTGTAAACCTCCGGGCCAACGGCGTCGAGCGCGATGTCATTACGACTTTCGCCTAACTCGACCGCGAGACGAGCCAGATCGCCGACGAAAATCGGTTGGACTCGGTAGCGGCCATCGCCGAATATGGGATGGAAGGGGAACTTTCTCAACATCCAGGCGATGTTATTGAGCAGAATATCCTCTCGACCGAAAATGACTGTGGGTCTCAATATCGCATGAGAAAGCGAAGACTTTCGGACCGCGTCTTCCACTTGCGCTTTTCCTCGGAAGTAAGGCAGGTTAGAATCGACGCTGGCGTTGGTGATGCTCACGTGAACGATACGCCGGACGCCGGCAGTTTCAGCCGCTGAGATCAGCGTTTTGAGGTTCGCGACGGCGGTGTCATGCGTCACGCCTCGATGAGCGAATCGTATCCAATAGGTGTTGAAAAGCGTGTCCGCGCCCTCCAGAGAGCGGGTCAGCGCAGCGGGATTATCGAAGTTGAACGGAGCAACGGCAATCCGATCTCCGCGTTGATCGCGTTGGTCAGGATGCCCGGTCAAAGTAGTGATGGAAGCGCCAGACTCCAGCAGTCTCTCCGCGATATACTTTCCTGTGTACCCGAATGCGCCGGTAACGACGTGTTTGTTGGTCATGTACACTCTGTTTCGAATGGCAATTCCAATGGCGCTGCTGGACATTTTAACTCGGAAAGAGATGTGACATGAATCATCGGATCAGGGCGGCGGCCATCGTGGTTGACGATGGCAGATTGCTGATGGTCAGGCACGAAATCCCGGAGCAAGGGAGAACATTCTGGATTCCTCCAGGCGGCGGTGTTGAGGGCGAAGAATCGATTTTCGATTGCGCCAAACGAGAGGTGTTGGAAGAAACAGGCGTGGAGGTTGATCTGGATCGCGTGATCTACGTGCGGCAATGGGTGGACACCGAACTCGACTATCATCACGTTGAGTTTTTCATTCTGGCGAGCAGTTTTCGTGGAAACCCGGCCCCAGGAGGCGACCCCGAGATTTCCCAGTTCACCCTGATGATTACCGACGCGAGATTCGTCGCCAGGGAGGAGATGCAGAACTTGACCGTGTATCCAGACATGCTCAATGGCCAATTCTGGGGTCATCTCGATCTGGGGTTTCCTGACATGACGTATCTGGGTGTGGACAAAGACTGACCGCTAGACGATCTGGAACGTGGAGCCAAGCTCGGTTTTGGTGACCTCGATGCGCACGGGGAACGCTTCTTTGATGTGGTCGATGTGAGTTATCACGATGATCTTCTCGAAATCGTCTTGAATAGATTGGATGGCCTCTGTGAGCCTTTCCTGTCCGGTGGCGTCCTGCGAACCGAAACCCTCGTCAATGAATAATATTCGCAATGGCGCGCCAGATCGTCGGGCCAGCAGGCGGGACAGGGCGATGCGCAACGCGAAATTTATCCTGAACGTTTCGCCGCCGCTGAACGTCTCATAGCCTCGGGTGCCGAGCTCGTCGCTGATGCTGAGGTCCAACTCTTCGGAGAGCGCGTCCGTGCCTCTGACCCTGCGGCCTTCCTTGAGTTCAAGCCTGAGGGTCATCCGATTGTCGGTGAGCCGGGCCAGAAGTTCATTGGCATCGGCTTCCAACTGAGGGATTGCGTCTTCGATTATCAGGGCTTGAATTCCGTTTTTGCCGAAGGCCAAAGTGAGTTCACTGTAAAGCCCATGTTCTTGGACGAGCGTCGTTCGTTGCTTCTCAAGACCTTCAACGATTGCCGCCTTATTTACACACTCCTGAATCCGGTTCTCCAGAACTCCGATCTGCACCCTTTGTGCGTCCAGATTCGACTCCAATCTTGTCATAGATGATTGCGCGGCTTTCAAAGCCGTTTCTGAGGAGGGAAGGGCGACCAGGGCTTGCTGGATTTCCGTCCTCTGGTTCTGAGCATTGGTTAGCTCTTCAGTGATCCGAGATAATTCGACGGTGGCGCCTGACAACAACTCCTGTTCCGAAGGCAGGCGTTCATTGGCGTCCAGCAAAAACCGGCGCAGTTCGGCATACTCACTGAGTTGAGTCGCCAGCGCATCGACTGAGGCGTGCTCGTCAGCATCGTACCCAAGCTCCGCGATGACGGCTTCTAGCTCCGATGCCTTGACTCTGGATTCCTGGGCGTAATCTTCAGATTCCAACCGGTTCTGAAACGCATTCAGTTCCGCCCGGGCCGGTCCTAGCTGGAATTGTGCTTCGTGTGCTTCATTCAAATCGCGTTCCAGACTGTCAGATTCGCGCTGCAACTCCAGCGTTCCCTGATTGAGCCGAGATTCCATAGTCGAGATGTATTGGCTCTTCTCGCGATGCTCGGCCTGGACCTCCAGCCTGCGTTTTGGGTCGAAAGCAAGCGATTCAATTTCTGAATTCAGAGCCTCCAGTTGTTGGCGGTCTTGGTGGGAGAAGTCCCCTGATGACAGCCTGAATTCCAATTCGTTGAGTTGGGGCAATTTATCAGCTAATGCAGTGGCGGCTTTCATGGCGGTTTCAATCTCCGCTTTGAGTCTGCCGCCGGCTGATTCCAGGGCGCGCGATCGGGTGTCGAATTCTGACTCCATTTTCTGGAGGGAATCGGCCAGTCGTTGGCGTTCTGACCTGCTTGTTTCCTGTTCGGCCTTGTTGGCGTCGTGCCTCTGACGGCTTTCACGGCCCTCTTTTTCGTACTCTGCGCGCAGATGCTCCTGTCCTTCATCGCCCAGTGGTTGCCTGCAAACCGGGCAGGTGGCTTCGCCTTGCTCCAGAATGTCGAATTTCTGTCGGGTTTCATTCATGATTTGGAGCAGAGATTCGCTCTCTTTCTCCAGCACGACGATGTTCGTATCGACGTTCTCAAGCCCGGACCTCGCCACAACTATCTCATCGGAAACCGACCGAAGATTTTCACGCTCCTTGCTCGTCTGTTCGCGTTCAGATTCCAAAGATGCCAGACGACCGGCGCTGGGCCTCAGATCGCGTTCTATCGACTGCTTGATGTTGTCAGCGGTGTTCTTGAGATTGGCCCGCTCCAGGTCAATCGCCTGCTGAAGGTTCGCTCTTTGACGTTCCAGCGAATTCATTGTTTCTGACGCTGTGTTCAGGCTGTCCAATTCCTGAGAGAGGTTATCCAGATCTGTGCGGCCCTGTTCGATTTGGGCTGCGGCCAGGTCTAGGTCGTGACGTCGAGGGCCCAGCCCGTCGATGGCTCGTTCAATTTCCTGAACTCGTGAGGCTTTGGGTTCAAGCTCGCTGTCGATCCGATTCTGAGTTTGGCGGGCCTGACCAGCGATTCGTTCGCGCTCAACTGAGATGGCCCGCCTTGACTCGGCCAGTTGCTGGTCGAGGGGGTTTTTCTCTGACAGCGCGCGGGCGAATCGGTCTCGTTGGGCCTCGGCCTGTGCCAAACGTTCGTAGGCTTGTTCTATTTCGTCTTTTCGACTCAAGAAGCCTTGATATCGGGTGACTATCAGTTCATGGTTCTTGACGCGGAGTTCGACATCCCGAATTCGACCGCCGAGCATTTCCAACTGGGGGGTCAACCACTCAAGGTCGGCTTTTTGAGTGTTGAGAGCGTTAACGCGCTGAGATGCACTCTCAAGTTCAGCGCTAGCAGCTTCCTTCTGATGTTCTAACGCTTCGACTGATTGTTGCGCTTGCAAGAGATGCTCTTCGTGCTCGGGTTTCTTGTCCAACTCTTGCTGATGGATCGAGATGCTGACTTCAGATTCCCGCACCCTCGTCGAGATGTCTGCGACTCGCTCTTTGGCTTTCGTCTCCAAACCCTCGTAGTAGGAAAGGTCCAACACCTCGGTCAGAATCGCCTTGCGCTCGGTAGGGCGGGCGTTGGTAAACTTGTCGGCGTCGCCCTGTCGCAGGAACGCTGTGTTGATGAACGTGTCGTAGTCCATGTGCAGAATGTCGATGATTCGGGCCTGAGTGTCGCTCATTGTATTGCCGGTGATGGGGCGGAAGGTTGAATCACCGTCGGTGGCGATTTGAAGCTCAAGAACGGGATGTCCCGCCCGGCTTCTGGCCGACATTGAGTATCTTCTGCTTACCCTGTAGAGGTCATCGCGGGCGAGAAAATCTAACTCCACTGCCATGTCGGTCTGGCCCTTGTGGATCAGGTCTTCCTGTCGGCGGGCGCGGGCCTGGCCCCAAAGTGCCCAGGTTATCGCATCCAACAATGCTGACTTGCCGTGGCCGTTTTCCCCGCAAAGGCAAGCGATGTGGATGCTTTCCAGGTTGAGGACGGGCGTGTTGTCCCGATAACTGAGGAAGTTCTTGAGACTGAGCCTAACAGGAATCATGCAAACCTCTGGGTTGGGACTGACACCAGTATATCGCTATCAGAAGGCCTGAACGCCGGCGAACTAAGGCGTGATCAGAATCGTGACCGAGACTTGTGTTGTTCGCGTCGTCCCTTCTTTGGACACCCGAGCCTGAAGGGCGTTGGGGTACTCGCCCGGAATCTGTCCTGCGGCGAACAGGCCCGATGCGCTGACTTCGCCAGCGGTTTCGTCTCGGATGGACCATATGACGATTGTGTTGTTAATGGCATTTCCGTGCCGGTCGAAAGCGCGAGGAGGTTCCAATTGCATGACTTCTCCAGGGATAAGCCGGACCAATCCGGGCGTCGCTGCCGCCAATGAGAGAGGACCTGGAATGACCCGCACGGTGGCCGCGCCCTCGACTGTCACGCCGCCGGACTCTGCCGACGCGATCACTGAATCGGCGTACAGTCCTGCGGGTGAACCGGCGGTCAGAACGCCAAGAGAATCGATTGTCCCAGCGCTCCCAGACGCCTTCCAGGTTATCTGGACTCCCTCCATCGCGTTACCGAAGGCGTCGGAGGCTCTGGCTGTGAAACTGATCGTCTCGGTGGCCCTGACCTCTGTGGAGGGTGGCGCGATGAGCACGTGGTCGATGATCCCATGCGTGACTATCACGTCAGATGAGGCGGTCAGGCGAACGCCACCCGCCGACGTTTCGACGTTGACGGCTTGGCGAAATATCCCAGCCAGACCGGCCGCCACGAAACGGCCTTCAGGGTCAATTCGGCCGGCGTCCGAAGCCCGGTCGAACGCCACGGTTGCGTTTTCGACTGCGTTGCCCCAACGGTCAAACACTGAAGTGGTGAATCTCACTTCGCCGCCTGCCTGCACCGTCGAGGTGGCGGGCAGCAACAGGAGTTGCTCCATAGGCCCTGGATCGATTCTCACATGGGCTTGCGCGCTGGCTGTGTTGGCCCCGTCGGTGGCCTCGACCACCACGGCGCGGACGTATGCCCCGGCCCGGATTCCAGCGGTAAACGAGCCAGAGTTGTCAATCTGGCCTGCCGCAATGTCGGATTTGAATGTTGTCTCGATGTCTGACAATGGGTTGCCGAAATCGTCAATCGCCAGTGTGCTGAAGGTGAGTTGGCCCGATGGCAAGGTCGAGACGGATTGAGGTTCCAAGATTACCTGCGACAAGGGGCCGGGCCGAATGACTATCGTGGCGCTGGTGTCGATGCTGAGGCCATCCGCAGACACTACGACGGTCAGAGAGTCGGGGTATGCGCCCGCGTTCTGGCTGGCTGTGAAGCGGCCTTGCTGGTCTATTGTTCCGGCACTTTCAGAGACAGCGTAACTGGTCTCTACGTCAGCCAGTTCATTGCCGAACTGATCGAAAGCGGAAACTGTGAATATTCCGGTGCCTTCGGGGAGCACGGTCAGCGAATCTGGCGAGAGCGAGATGTGAGCCAGCAACCCCGCCGAAGCGATAATGGTGACCGATGCCGACTCTCCGGCTTCGCTGCTGCCCCGATTCTGAGCCATCAGCGTAACCGTATGGGTTCCAATTGTTGAGTATGTGTGTCTTACCGGGCCGTCTGTGGGAGTTGACGTTAACGTTTCGCCATCACCGAAATCCCAATTCAACTCGTCGAAATCGGTCTCTGACGGCGTGAATGTAACCGTAAAAGGAATCTGACCCTGAGAATCGCCGACGGTCAACTCCAGATGCGGAGACTCAGAGCAAGCTATCAATCCCAATACGGCGACAAATGCCAGACCCATCGCGAGGCGATTCCATCTGAACAATATGAGAGTCACCTGCCACCGGCGAAGAGGTGAAGATTGCAAGGTTA
>JASLRP010000315.1 GCA_030743915.1 SAR202 cluster bacterium
CATCGATATGCTCAAGGAATGCGGCATTTCCATAGCTGTTGCCAATGCTACGCCGACCGTCAAGGCCACTGCCCGATATGAGACGGCCAGCAACGACGAGGATGGCGTAGCGATCGCCCTAGAGCAGCTAATTGGCGGTCCACCTGAGTGAGTCTTGTCACTAGTAGTCAGTCCGAGAAGTTTCGGTAAAGGATAAGAAATCGTTCAATCTGAGTATGAATCTGTAGGTGAGATCATAACAGATATGCCAAAGCTCAAGTACGTTGTTGACTTGATCGACCAAGACCGAAAACACTTATTGGAGGTGACCGAGCGGGACGCAGCAGTTGATTTCGCTCATCAGTTTAAGTGGTTGGTGGACCGAACCTATCCCCACGCTGAGGTGATCTGTGTGGTGCTGGACAACCTCAATACTCACAATATCGCCTCGTTCTACGAGACATTCGAACCGTGTGAGGCTCGAAGGATTGCGAAAAGAGTAGAATTCCGCCACACACCCAAGCATGGCTCTTGGCTAGATATGGCAGAGCTTGAGTTCAGTGGCTTTGCTCGCCAATGTCTTGATCGTCGTAACCCAGATGAACTGACTCTCAAACGTGAATGCGCTGCCCTTGAACTTGAGCGCAACAGCGTTCATGCCAGCGTCAACTGGCAGTTCACTTCACGAGATGCTCGCACTAAACTCAAGAGTTTATACCCACATAATTAAATGGACTGACTACTAGGTGGGCGAGGCTCCGAGGCCTCCAGGCAGGTGAGAGCCAGGCGGACTGGTATCAGGTTTTCAGGTGTCAGGGAATCTGCTGACGACTGGATGCTCTGATTTTCGTTGAGAGGCGATACTATGAGCGCCGCTCCTGGAACTGAGGCATAGAAGTAAGTTACTTGTATATCGCACGTATATGAGTAATATAGGATTCATGCCAAAGGAAGGAGCACGCCACTCATGAGAACTAGAAGATTTCGAGCGCCGAGATGGGCGACTTTGATTTTGACCGCCGCTGCGATGTTGATCGCGGTTGGCGCTGCTGGTTTTGGATACGTGTCGTTGGATGGAGGCTGGAATAGCTACTTTGGGCCGGTGACGGCAAATCATCACATCGCGCCGCCACCGACGCACAGTCATCTTACGATTGCGCCTTATTATCAGGCGTGTAATGGGGCGCACTGCGGACATCTCGCCGCGCCTGGGAGCCTGCTGGGACTGTACGACTGTCTGGCACTGCCGTGCGGCCCGAATCTGACTCCCCAAGTCCCGTACGTCGGATACGGTTATGCGCCTTACAATTGCTATTTCGCTCCGTGCGCGCCGCCCACTGTGAATGTGACCGACAGTTCCAGAGCGTATGTCAACGTGGACGTTGACAACAACGCCAAGGTGTACGGTGGTGATGGATCGTCGTCAGGAATCAAGCAAAGCAACGACGTAACCGTTGACGTGTACTAGCTGCTCAAGTTGCTTGTCTGACGCGATGACTGGGGCCACCAGTTTCAAGGTTTCTTAGACAGCGAGGCCGCAGGTTGACTCCTGTCAATCTGCGGCCTTCTGACTCTCTGCGATGGCGCGCTTTGCTCTAAGCGTCGAGTGAAATCGCCAACGTGGTGTTGGGCACTCTGACTTTCACAGTCGTCCCGTGGCCGGGTTCGCTGATCATTTCGATGACGCCATCGACGGCCAACGCCCTTTCCTGCATTTCCAGCACGCCGAGGCTGAGACGTTCGCTGCCGTCGTTCACGTTCATGCCAACACCGTCATCGCTGATCTCAAGCTCAATCCATTTGCCAATCTTGGCGATAGAAATTGACACGTGACTGGCGTCGGCGTGTCGCGCAACGTTGTTCAAAGCCTCCTGGAGAATTCTGAACAGTGTGATTTCGAGTTTGCGGTCAATGTCCAGATCCTGGTCAGGGAGGCTGACATGGCATTCGACGTCTGTTCTGGCTTGGAATTCGGTCGCGTGCCATTCGATGGCGGCCTTGAGGCCGAAGTTGTCCAACACCGCCGGTCGCAGTCTTGACGAAATGTCCCTGACCGTGTCGATTGCGACTGTGAGGCTCGACTGTATCAACTCAATCCGATTGGTGAAGGATTCACGCAAGACGGGGTCGGCAATCCTGTCCAACCGACGTTGGAGCCAGGCCACTTCGAATTTCAGCGCCGTGATGGTCTGTCCGAACTCGTCGTGGATGTCGTGGGCGATATTTGATCGTTCGTCTTCACGCACGGATTCCATTCGCGCCGCCAATGCTCGGAGTTGCTGCTGCGAGGCCGTAAGGGCCCGTTCTGTCTGCACTCGCTCCTTGATCTCATCTCTGAGAGAGTCGATCGCTTGCGATAGCTGTTGGGTTCGCTCCTCGACGTGTAATTCCAGTTCGTCGTTGGCGTCGTGAAGATCTTGTTCGAGTTGCCGCCGAATCTGAATCTCGGCACGATTCCTGATTGACAGGTCTCGCATCTTTCCGATCATACCGCCCATGATTATGAAGGCAAAGAAACCCAGCAGCCCGCCATGCGTCATCCAATGGAACACCGTCCTGTCATTGATGAAGATGGAGGCCAGAACGATGTTGACGCCAAAGTAAATGCCGGCGCCGAGCAGTCCGGCTCTGAACCCGGACATCCAGGCCATGATGACGATCGGGCCAGTTGATAGTATCGCCGTTGGAGGGCCAATCGCTGGAACTGCCAAGGGGAACAACGCGACATAGATTATCCAGGATGCGGCAATTGCACCGATCTGTCCGCGAGTTGATAATCGGTTGAGCGGGCCGAGAAATCGGAATCGGTTTGGAAGAACTGAGTTCGTAGTTGTGCGCTGGGCGCTGTCGAGCGGCATTAGATCGTATTACTTTTCCTGATTCCGTCCGATGTTGTGACGCGATAAGTTATCAGCAATTCTGCTTGCGAACATTTTGACATTACACGCAGTTGACGTGGTTTAAACATCTGTGAAGGCCGGCGAGGCGTCGGAAATCAACGGCTGTCAGCTTTTCTTTCGATCTGGAGGTTGTTGCAGCAGTTGAAGCATGTTGCCGTCTGGGTCCAGGAGGGTCGTCACCCAACCTCCCCAATGCTCTTGTTCAGGCGGTCGGATGAATTCCACGCCCTTGTCCACCAGTGTTTGGTGGATGGTGTGGATGTCTTGAACGTCGAAATTTATCATAATTCGGTAAGGGTCGGCGGCCTGGCCTTTGATCTCGTCGTGAGAGCCGATGCTGAATCTCATGTCGCCCCACTCGAAGTTGACGAAATATGATCGGATAGAATGAGGCGTGAAGCCCATCGTTTCTGTGTAGAACTTCGTGAGGCGATCAAGGTCATGGGTCCAGATGATTACGCCGTTGACACTGCCTATCATGTTGACGAACTCTCCGAATTATCCCGCCAGATTTCGGTATAGTAGGTTTTCAACTGAGGGTATGTGATTTATAATAACCCATGAGACGAGTGAGGTGGGGGTTGATAGCTTTGGGTAGTGTCTCAAGAAAGGAGGCTGCACGTTGGATAGTAGTATGAGGAGGCCCCTCGGGTAGGTGTTCCCTGAGGGGACCTCTCACCTAGTAGGGTCTTGCCTTCGGGCGAGACCCTATTTTTTTGCGGGTTTTCAGATGGTCAGATTTTCAGGTATCACGCCGGACATCCTGATTCCTGACCACCTGATCCCTACGAACCTTCAAAAAAGTTTCGCGGGTTGTTAACGAAGATGTTCTGAATGTCCTCGTCAGTCGCTCCCAGTTCAAGCAGCTTGGGGACGACGTTGCGAGTGATGAACAGGTAGCCGTCGGGGTTGTACTTCAGCCGCTGTTCCTGCATCTCCTTGCTGGCGATGCTGAGAGTAACCGACCAGTCATGACCGAGCATGATGCGGTGGCCGTATCCAGCGTCGATGAGTTTCTTGGCGGTCTCGGTGCGACCTATCCAGTCGGGAGTGTGTTCAGTCTGGCGGCCTGGGTAGCGGTCGAGGCCAATCCAAACGCCCTTTTCCAGCAGGCCGATGAGGTAATCAGTGTCGGTGGTGTCGTTGCTGTGACCGACATAGACACGGTTGAGGTCAACGCCCTCGTCCTCGAAGATTCGGACCTGCTGCTCGCCGACTCTCTCCGGCGCCCAGGTGTGGGTGGAAATGGGCACTCCGGTAGCCTTCTGAGCGCGGGCCGCCGCTCGCAGAATGATCTCGCCCTCAGCAGTCACTCCGCCCATATCGTTGGCGACCTTAATGATGCCCGCTTTGATTCCGGTTCCTTCGATGCCTTCCTCGATCTCTCGGATGAACAACGGCGCAACCATGTCGGGCGACGCTGACCAGAAAACGCGGGGAATATCGCGCCAGACGCCTGTAGCGCAGATGATGTTGATGCCGGATTCTCTGGACACTTGCTCCAGCATTCGGATGTCGCGGCCCAGGTCTATGGTCGTTACATCGACGATGGTGCGAAGGCCCTCACCGTATGCGGTTTTCAAGTCAGCTATGCCTTTTGAAATCGAACCTTCGCGGTCGATGAATTCTGGATATACATACTGGATTCCCGCAGAGGTCACCATCACGTGTTCATGGGACAGGGTGTAGCCGATGTCTGCGGTGTCCAGGGGGCCAAGGACTGAATTGATTGATGCCATTAAATGATTACTCCTCGCCAATCAGGGGGTTGCTGAGCGTTCCGATGCCGGTAATTTCAACGTCCACGGTGTCTCCGGCCTTCATATTCTGGGTGGCGCCGTCGGTGCCCATCCAGAGCATGTCTCCGGGATACAGCGTGAGGTATTTGGTCATCTCGGAAATGTAGTGGGCGATGCCGAAGATCATGCTGTTGGTGGCAAACTGGGAGACCACTTCGCCGTTTAGCGTGACGGTGGTTTGCATGTCCTCGGGGTTGGCTTCGGTCTCGATCCACGGACCCATAGGTTTGAAGGTGTCGGTGTTCTTGGCGCGCCAGAGGGTGCGGTCTCCGGCCTGCCAGGTGCGTTCGCTGACATCGTTGCCGATGGTGTATCCGAGGATGCAAGAGAAGGCTTCGTCCTGGGAGAGATGCTTCGCCTGCTTTCCGATTACGACGACCAGTTCGCCCTCATATTGCACTTTATCGGTGGCGTCGGCGGGTATGACTATGGGTTCGCCGTGGGCAATCAGGGCGTTGTTGGCCCTGTATCCGACGTCTGCCTGGGTGGGCAGGTTCGGTTCGTTACCGAGGAGAGCGGCGGCTTCTCTGACATGATCTTCGTAGTTGATACCAGCGGCGTAAAGCGTCTGAGGCACGAAGGGCACGCCAATCTTGACCGCGCTGAGGGGAAGCCGGTTGCCTGTCAATCGATGACCGTCGAAGGGGTTTCCGCTGACGGCCTCAACCTGATCGCCGTCAATGATTCCATAGCTGGTCGCGCCGCCGTACTGGTATCTAATCCATCTCATCGTTAGCCCTCCATCTCTGTGGATGTTTCAGTTGCCAGGGTAGGGTTATCGAGGTGGGCATCTTCAGGTTCGTCAGGACCTTCTGTTTGCTCCTCGTCTGTTTCTGGCTGGCCCGGCTCGGTGAATTGTTGACGAGTCCATTCATCATAAAAATATACAAATACGTCCCTGGCTGCCGCTGTCAACGGGACGCCAATTACCACGCCCCACAGTCCCGAGGTCTCGCTGGCGATTACCAGGACAACCAGTATGAGGGCAGGGTGGATATTGACAGCTTTCGATTGGATTCTGGGAGAGATTATGTTGCTCTCTACGAACTGCACAACGAGATACAGGACGACAACCCAGATCATATCATCACGGGACGTTGCCAGTGTGACGAGGAGGCCGGGAATCGCGCCCAGCAATGGGCCGATGATGGGGATCAGCCCGAAAAGTCCGGCAATTAGTCCTAGGAGGGCTGCGAATTTCACTCCGAGTATGAACAGGCCCAAAAACACCGCCACTCCCACGATCAGGGCGCTGAAAAGCTGCGCTCGTATGTAAGCCCCGATCACTTCGTGGATGATTGACACGACGTTGCGGGCGTGTCGTTCGTTGTCGGGCGACAGAGCAGAATAGAAGCCGTTCAGCGAGCCGTGTCCGTCCTTCAGGATGTAGAACAGCATGAACGGGACGATGGCAAGACCGATGACCAGCGTCACGGCGTTGGTCACTCCGCTCAGCGTTTTGCCCATTAATGACCTGGCCGCAGAGCCGAGAATCTCTCCACCGCTCTCTACGCTTAGCTCAAGCTGGGAGCGCAATTCTTCGGGTATGCGCTCTGTGTATTCTTTGCCCCACTCCTCGATTGTGGCGCGGGCGCTCTCGTACAGTTCAGGCACGGTCTCGATGAACTCCTGAGATTCCTGGAACAGCGGAGGAACAATCAGAAAGCCCAGCCCGGTGACCACTGCTGCGGCGATTACGTATATGACGAGAATCGCTGCGATGCGAGCGGCGCCAGGGAATCTTTTGCTCCACGGTTGAAATCGCTCGACCCGATCAACCAACGGATGAAGCAGTTCTGCGAGGATTATGGCGATGGCGAAGGGGAACAGAGCGCCCCGCGCAAACCACAGCACCGAAATGACGACCAGCAGTATGGCGACGACCATTCCGACCCGTCGCCAGCGTTGCCAGGTTGTCTG
>JASLRP010000316.1 GCA_030743915.1 SAR202 cluster bacterium
GTCGTTCAACGATTCAGCGAATTTGAACGGCTCACGCAATTCGCAGGACTCGATCATTCAAACTCGCTCCCCTGGAGAGCATAAAATCTTCGCGACTCAGACTGATTTAGAAGCTCAGTCGCGCTATCGGAATATCAGGAGGAAAAGTTGACGACAAGAAACGAACAAGGCCACGTGGCAGACCTGTCACTGGCGGGGGAAGGTGTCCGACGAATCGAGTGGGCAGCCCGAGAAATGCCGGTGGTTCGGCAGATTCGCGAACGTTTCGCCCGAGAGAAACCCCTCAACGGTCTCAGGATTTCGGCGTGCCTGCATGTCACCACCGAGACCGCGAATCTCATGCTGGCCCTGAGAGACGGCGGAGCGCAGGTGGCCCTGTGCGCCAGCAACCCTCTCAGCACTCAGGACGAGACGGCGGCGGCTCTGGTGGCCGAATACGGAATTCCGACCTTCGCCGTCAACGGCGAGGACACCGACTCCTATTATGGGAACTTGCAGTCCGCTCTGAACAACAAGCCAAACCTCACGATGGACGACGGCGCGGACCTGGTGGCGCTGGCCCACACTGACAGGACCGACACCCTGGAAGACATCGTAGGCGGCACGGAGGAGACAACCACCGGCGTCATCAGGCTCAAGAGCCTTGCGGCTGAGGGCAAGCTGAACTACCCGATTGTCGCCGTGAACGACGCTGACACAAAGCACTTCTTCGACAACCGATACGGCACAGGCCAGAGCACTCTGGACGGCATAACCCGGGCCACCAACGTGCTATGGGCAGGCAAGAGCGTGGTCGTCGCAGGCTACGGATGGTGCGGCAAAGGTGTCGCTCTGAGAGCCAGGGGAATGGGCGCTCACACCATCGTAACCGAGGTTGATCCCATTCGCGCTCTGGAGGCTGTGATGGACGGCCATCAGGTGATGACAATGGCCGACGCCGCCAAAGTCGGTGACATCTTCATCACAGTAACCGGCGGAATGAAAGCCGTCGCCAGAGAGCATTTCGAAGTTATGAAAGATGGCGCTCTCGTCGCCAATAGTGGCCACTTCAATGTCGAGGTTGACATCGAAGCGATGGAAGAACTGGCTGACAGCAAGTCGTCGGTCCGACCATTCGTGGATCAGTACCTCATGGGCAACGGTCGGAAAATCAACCTGCTGGGCGAGGGCCGATTAATCAACCTGGCCGCCGCCGAAGGCCATCCCTCTGCGGTGATGGACATGAGCTTTGCCAACCAGGCGCTTACTGCCGAGTACATGGCGCAGACGGCTCACACTCTGGCGCCGGATGTGTATGTGGTCCCCAGGGATATCGACGAGGAGGTCGGCAAGCTCAAACTGGAGTCGATGGGAGTCTCTATCGACACGCTGACCGCCGAACAGGAAAAGTATCTGTCAAGTTGGGACGTGGGAACATAACCGACGAAGATAAACAATCCAATACAGACGCCGTTGCGGAGTATCCCAACTGCTTTGGATGCGGGCAGGATAACCCCATCGGTCTGAGGCTCGACCTTCGGCTAGAGGGCGACCGATTGCGAGCGAGTTTCACTCCGCAAGACGCCCACCAGGGTTGGCCGGGAACGGTCCACGGCGGAATTATCACCGCTCTGCTGTACGAAATCATGGAAAATCTGATGTACAGGCAGGGGACGATAACGATGATGAGAGGCATGGAG
>JASLRP010000317.1 GCA_030743915.1 SAR202 cluster bacterium
GTGACTGACGAGGTGTCGCAGACCACCGCTCGGCCATCGTTGAGGCATACATCTATGGTGTACGTGCCGTTGTCGCCGTAATGATGGAAGGCTTGGACGGAGCCCGTCAGGAGCGTCCCTTTGGTTCCTGGTACCGCCACTACGACTATCTCGGCTTCCGGCTCGGTGGTCCCATCGCCCCAATCAATTGTGGCGGTGAACTCGTTGTTGTAGCCCTCATCGCTGAAGGTCGCCGGGTTCATCGTGAAGCGAGCGCCCTCGAAGACGCTGCGGTCAGAACCGGCGTCCAGAATGGGCGCCACGTTGTTGACGGTGACAATTAGTGTGTCGCAACTCTGGCCGTCAATGGGGCTGGCTGAGTCGGGATCGTGGTCATCGTCGGCGACGCAGACGGTAATGGAGTACGTGCCATATAGACCGTAGGCATGAGAGCCTTGAACTGTGCCATGGGTCAGTGTGCCCACGCTGCCCGGCGTTTCCACAAGGGTGATATCCGCGTCAGGCTCGGTGGTTCCGTCGCCCCAGTCAATGGTGGCCGTGAAGTTCTCCTCACTGGGGATGGCCGCGCTGTCGAAGGCCGAGTCAGTGAAGCTCGCCGGGGCCAGACTGGTGAAAGCGCCCTCGTTTACTGTGAAGTTGCCCCCTGCCTCCACCACCGGAGCCGCGTTTGCGACCTCGATGCGCTGGGTCCGGCAGGTGACGACGTCGTCATCGCTGACACACAGCGTCACGTCATAGCTGCCGTTGTCAGCATAGTGATGCGAGCCAGTGACTGTCCCATCGGCGCCAGCAGTGGAGCCGGGAGGCCCGAACGTGTTCTCAGATATCGAGCCTGCGTCGATGGCTGTGCCATCGCCCCAGTCTATTGTGGCCGTGTGAGAGTCCCTTGTTCCTTTGTCGTTGATGTTCGCCGTCAGGGCCACAGGCAGCCCCTCGACGTGTATCGGCTGGGCCGACACGAGGTCCAGTGCGACAATCTCAGTGGCCACGTTCGAAACTCTCGCCACCAGAGCGCCTTCGCCGGGGCCGAAGTCGTCATCAACCACCACGACTCTCACGGGGAAATTGCCGTCGTTGGCGTACACGTGGGAGCCGGTTACGCTGTCGGTGTCCTGGTCAACGGCGCCCGGGCTGGACGTTCCATCGCCCCAGAAGATGGTGGCGGTGTGAGTGTCATCGACGCCGGAGTCTGTGAAGGTCGCGGCAATCGGAACAACCTCGCCCTCCTGGGCGTTCTTGTCCTGTCCGGCGCTAACCATCGGATTGGCGTTCAGGACAGTGATCTGGGTCGTTCCGCAATTGGTGGCATTATCGTCGTCCGTGACGCAGACCTGGACATTACGGAGGCCATTATCACCATAAACGTGGGAGCCAGTGACGGTGTCAGCGACCTGGTTGACGGCGCCGCTGTCGATCGTTCCGTCTCCCCAATTTATGGTTGCTGTGTGGGTGTCCGCCGGAACATCGATGAAGCGGGCGCCCGACAGTGAGACTACGCTGCCTTCGGTCACCGTCTGGATAGACCCGGCGTTTACGGACGGAGTTACATTGCTGACGTTAGTGGCCCCAGTCGCAGAGTCGCAGTCGCCATCGTCGTCACAGACCTGCATAGTCACTGTGTAGGGGCCATTGTCGGCGTACACGTGGCTAGCGGAAACCGAGTTTGCTGCCTGATTGACCAGGCCAGGCACGACCGGACTATTGTCGTCCCAGTTGATCTGGACGGAGTGAGTGTCGCCCGAGCCCAGGTCTGAGTAAGTAGCTGACAGCACGGTCGAACTGCCCTCAGGCGGCGCTGGTGAAACGTTCATCGTTGCGATGATTGGCGGGGCGTTGTTGATGGTCACGACAAAGGAGTCGTTCTTTGCGGCCTGCACCTGCCCGGAGGCGACCGATATTCCTCTAATCGTCAAGTTCACCACCGCCTGACCATCGTCGCCATAACTGTGGCTGGGCGCGGTCAGATTATTCAACGGCGTCTGTTCTGGTATTCCGGTGGATGGAGCAATCTGCTGAACGACAACGGGACTGCCATCGCCGAAGTCCCACACGTACTCGTAACGCAGGGTCACGGGTAGCGGCGGCGGGTCGATGGTCTGCGATGATCCATTGACGGAAATCGCGCCTCCCTCGGTGATCGTCAGATCATCCCCGGCGTTCACAAAGGGAATTTGAAGGTCAAAGATAGTGTTTGTGATGAACACCGTGGTTGACCCGCCATCCTTGTCCGTCACAGTGATTGATGCGGTCACATCCTGCGGATACGGACCGTCGGTCAGAGGATTGCTGGACGAGTATGTATGCCTCCCTGTGACCAGCAGTCTGCCCTGGTCAACCGTGACGTTGACGGATCCGGCGTCGGTCTCGACCGTGCCGCCGCCCCAGTCGACCGTCGCGGTGAAGTTGCGATCGTTGGATCCGGGATCCGTAAAGGACGCCAGGACAAGGTTGGAAGTCGGAGCTTCGTCCTTTACGAAGATGTTGGCCTGTCCGGTCACTGTGGGCGGAACGTTGAGCACCGTCACCTGGAAGCCGTCGAACACCAGCCCGTTGTTGAACTGGCCGGGGCCGAACTTGTTGTGGTCGTCGTCCTGGGCAGCGACGGTGACATTTAAAACGCCGTTGTCGCCGTAGGTATGCTGCCTTATGAAATCGGCTTCGCCACGCTGCTGTCTGGCCAGGGCGGTCTCCAGAGGACTCAGGTCGCCCCAGTTGACGACCGCAAAATGGGTATCGGCAAGACCTACATCTGACAATTCGGCGCCGGTGATCGACTTGAATATCAATGACAACGAATCGACCGATGCGTCGTTGAAAGCCCCATCAACATGAATCAGATCCACCTGTACCCGGATATTCCGGGTGCCAGATGGGACGCCGCCATCCAGGTTCCGGTGGAGCAACCCGGTTGTGCCGCCGCGATCAGCGGCCGTCACGGTTTCCAATGCGCTTGTGCTGAGGGTGGCGCCACTGCCGTCTTTGAACGTGACCGATACATTGGCACGGTCGTCCTGGCCACCGTGTCCCCCCAGGAAGCCAGATAGACCGAAGATCACGCCACCTGTGTCGATCAACTCAGCGACCGCTGAAACGTCGATGTCCTGAACGCCGGTGGCGGACCCCGACACGCTTGAGAAGTACTGGGCTCCCCGATTTGCAGGGCCTGGCGAGTTCACTTTGGGGAACCCGTTCGCAGGTGTGCCGGCGAGGTTCGTGTTCGGCACAGATAGCGCCAGGGAAATATCATCGGCCAACGCGCGGTTGAAGCCGAAGGGGATGTAGGAACTGGCAGGCCGGAAGAATCCGTGGGCTGGAGCGTTCTGAGGGAGTCCCGAGACAGCGATGTAACCGCCCAGACCCTCGATACTTGTGATCGAAGTATCGTCCAGGAATGCGAAGACTGGCCCAGCGCCACCGCTGACCGGCCCAACGAATATTGCCTCCGGGGTGCCGCTATAATCACCCGGGTTCACAAGATTGAGTTCCGTACCAGAAGGCGTTCGGAGCCGGAATCCGATCTCACTCATCCGAGGGTCCCCAGCCCCGGGGTGCATGAGTCCGCTGTTTTCAAGAAGTCAATGAATACAAAGACATTGATCGCTCGCCCCTGAAATCCGGAAATCGTGACGGGAATTTCCTGCGTGTTTCCGTCGCTTTCCACAGTCGGACCGCTGTATGTTCCGGTTACTGCCCCGGTTCTAGGGGAGTGAAGCATACTGGTCCACCACTCATCACCCACCGTGACGGAAAAGCCTTGGGTGCACAGGGGAGCGTCTGCCGTCGTATCTGTGGCCAGAAGAGTCCAGGTGCCATTGGGGTCTTCATTAGCAAATACGTAGTCGTCAGTGTCTTCGAGATTCAATTCGACGTTCATCGACCGTGTGCCCGGAGGAACCGCGCCTGATGTGGACCTCGGAAGCAAACTGAGAGTTTCTCCCCGGTCCGCCGCTGTGACGGGACCAATGGTGGTCGCACTTATAGCTCCGCCCAAGGCATCGAGGAAAGTGGCCTCCAGTGTGGCCGTGTCATCATCAGCGCCTGATCCTCCCAGCAGAGCCGAAAAGTCATAGTTGACACTGCCTTCGTCGATCAGGTCGAGAAGACTGGTGGAATTGGGAATACCGATCAGCTGGTTGCCGCTGGAATCGGCGTTGACAGCTCGAGGACCGTCGGCGGTTTCAGCGGCGAGACCCCCTTGATTGGGTGCAAACAAAAACCTCCCCGATCCAACTGCCGGGTAATGAGTTGCAGTGGGCGGATTACCCGTGACCGCCACATCGAGGTCGTCGGTCCAGCCTGAGAGGAGATCGGGTATAGTTTCTAAGCCCCCGTTGATGACCAGATTTGGACCGAACACACCCAGATCGGCCAGACTTGGGTCGGTCGCTGGGGCGTAAGGGCGAGTTGTGAACCCGGCTCCTGACCACCCACTGACGCCGCTTTCTGCCGATGCGTTGTTGATCAAATTGGGCGGAACAATGCCCAATCCCACAGAGCTTCCTTCAAAGATGGTCTTATTGACTCCAGCGAATAGAGTTGGTGTGGCGTTGTTTACGTTTACGTCATGGGTGAGGACGATTGGCGCGCTATGGCCATCCTCCACCGTTAACGTCACCCTGTAGCTGACCCCGGGGCGCCCCGGTTGTCGTCGTAGGAATGAGCAACGGTTTGGCCGACGGCGCCTGTGCCATCGCCAAAGTCCCACGTGTAAGATAGCGACTCGCCGATGTCTATCTCGGTAGCAATGCCGGAGAAGGTTCCGATCTGGCCTTCGTTGAAGTCCAGGCGCCGGGGCTAGGCTCTACGCACACTTCTTGGTGTCCGTCGGAGGATGTAGATGCCACCCACAGCGAGCAATGCTCCTAGCAGCGAAGCAGCCAGAGCGATGTTTGGAAGGTTGGTGGGGCCACCCGTGGCGGGCAACCGAGAAGTCGTAGAAAGCACGATGTCAGTTCCTTCGGAGATGATGGCGCGGTCGCCGGTGACCGGGTCCACGCGTATTACCGCCGCCAGGTCAGTGTCTACCAGCGCCACACTGCCATCGGCCGCTATCGCAATGCCATTGGGAAGTTCAAGGGCTGGACCACTGCCGGCGCTGGCGTTCGATACGATCGTGCGGTCGCCGCTGATCGGATTGACGCGCACCACCGCGGGCGGGTCGGAATTCAGCACCAGCAGACCGCCATTGGCCTCTACCGCAATATCTTCTGGGAATGCGATGTCCGGGCCACTGCCAATGGTGGCGGCCGATATGATCGTGCGATCACCAGTGGCCGGGTCCACCCGCACTACTGCATGCGTGCCGCCATCAATCACCACCAGATTTCCGTCGGCCTCCACCGCAACGCTCTTGATAACTCTGAACGCCGGGCCACTGCCAAAGTCTGGGCCACCGCCTATGTCGGCCCCGGAGAGTTTTGCGCGGTCGCCGTTGACCGGGACCACTCGCACCAACGCATCGAGGTCTTCCCGGACCCCGCCGCCATCAATCACCACCAGATTTCCATCAGCCTCAACCACAATGCCTTTGGAACGAATGAAGTTTGGACCACGCCCAATATTGGTGTCCGATACGATCGTACGGTCGCCTGTGATCGGATCGACCCGGAACACAGCCTGCTTGAATTGACCTGATAACTGATATCCACCTGCCACGACCAGACCGCCATCGGCCTCCACAGCAATGTCAAAAGGTATTTCAAAGTCTGTGCCACTGCCGTTTCTGGCGTCCGATACGATCGTGCGGTCGCCGCTGACCGGATCTACCCGGAACACCGCCTTTTTGTCGAAATCTACCACCACCAGACTTCCATTGGCCTCTACCGCGATGCCCCAAGGTGTCTCAAAGCCTGGGCCGCTGCCGATTGCCTCTGGCGTTTGCGCAACAACGGGACCTCCGTGCATAGCGACGGAGATCAACACAAGGACAATCGCCAGCAGCAGTCTGCCCTGGCTGAATTGATGTAACGTATATCTCATATCGTTTCTCTTTTCCTCTAAATTGTCGAGGGTCCATCATTGTCAAATTGTATGATTGAGGACATTCGCGCCCGACTGGGAGTCGGTCTGGGTGATGTGCCCCGTTGCTGGACGCTCGCGCCAATGTTCGCCTGGATTGGCTCGACGTTCCATGGAACGTTGAGCCAATCCGGATGCGGCAGGCGCCAATGTGATGGCGCGCCTGATGCCGTTCACCCTCGGCTGTCGCTAGTCGAAGTGGTACTGACCCTCGTAACTCCCTGCTCCTGCCTGCCCATCGAAGTGCGCTGTCCCGTGCAGGTTGGCCAAACCACCTGTGCCAGTGTTACTGACGAACACTCGATTGCCCTCTGATCCGATACTGGCATCAGCAAACCCGCCATGTTTGAGGCGGTTGTACTTGATGTCGATGGAGCCTGGAGCGCTACCGTCTATGGTGCCCGTGAAGTGGATAACGGCGCTGGCAACCAGAGGGCCTTCTCCGCCGCCATGTTCTATGCCCGTCTCTACGGTTACCCCAGTTCCTTCCAGAGTGCCCGTAAACGCGATGGTGCCGACAAGGGTGTAAAACATGTTTCCGCCGGCAAACTTGTCAGGCGTAAACGACGTAATGCCAGTGAAGAACCATTCGCCACTGGAGGGTTTTGGTGTAGATGCCTGAGCAACCGCGACCGCTGCCGGCGACATAATGGCCACCAGCGAGAATAGGATAAAGAATCGAGTTGTTGTGAGTTTTGTTTTGCGCATGGAAATTCCCCCGTTCGAGATTTAGCTGCGGATTTCAGATTGTTGGTTAATGGTTCATCTCGATGTGTCGCTGAGAGTTCGTCCCCCTTTCGTTCGATCGGCCCAGTCAGCGTTTCGCCTGCCTTGTGTTAAAGGATGATTGCCGGGCAATCGCATTTGCTGTGCCGGGAGTCCGCCGGGCGCTGTGAGGTTTAACCGTGGACGTCCGGCGAATCTCTCGACAGAAAACAGGCTACCTGTGCAGGGTAAGGGGGCCTATCCGGCAAACCACGTAGTTTTGGAACTCAGACCACGTAGATTTGGACAAAACAAAAAGGCGCCTGAATAGCGCCTTAGGAGTGCTTATGTCAGATCCGATCTGGTTTTAAGTGGCGCCGTTCATTTCATGACGCAGCGCGTAAGCGATCGCGTCTGCCCTGCCACGGGCGTCGATCTTCTTGTAGATGTTGGTGGTGTGGCGCTCTACAGTGCGGACGGTCAGGAAAAGTTCGTTGCCTATTTCCCGATTGCTGGCGCCTTTGGCGATGAGGCCCAGCACCTCAAACTCTCTTGGCGTCAGGCCACCTGGATGGGATGTCCGTCGGGAGGGCCCTGACTCGGCTTCCTCCATCAGGGCGAGCGCCGGGTCCAGGGAGGGCCGCATCTTCATGTCTCGGAACTCGGCGATGGCGAACTCCAGATGCCTCATCGCTTCATCTCGCCGCTCAGGGTAGTGACCAAGCAAAAGTTTCGCCATGTCAAATCGAGTAATCGCAGTCTCGGGACGGTCACGTGTGTTAATGGACACCTCCAACGCTTTATGGAAGTGTTTGAGCGCTCTGTCCGATTCTCCACATAAGTCGGCCGCTTCGCCCATGCGTCGTGCCATGCCTGGGCTGTTAGTCATGTCCATTAGCTGGTCTGCCAGCGTCCGAGCGGCATCCAAATCTCCGAGAATTACAGCCGTTTCTGTGAGATCGCCAAGCCTCCTCACATCCTCCTGTCTCTCGGCAAGTCGGCCCTCAATCTCTCTCATCACCAGATTCAAAAACTACTGAGCTTCCGTCAGATGGCCGGCGTGGGCAAGACTCAGCACAATTTCCGCAAAGTTGTCAGGAAGCGATTCCGTAGACGCAAGTCCTGGTTCTAAACCGACGGACTCGCGAGCCTGAGGAATGAGCGCCAATGCATCCTCGGCCTGCCCAAGATAAAGCAGAGGTTTTACGCCGTATTGCGAGGCAAGTTGCAGTCCGAGAGCGGCAGAACCCAACTCTTTCGATCCCGCGATCAGATCGTCGATTGCCTTAACCGCTCCCTCCAATTCTCCTCGAAACGTCTTGAACCTGATATCCAAAGCAAGCGCGAGTGCCCGCAGATACGGTATTTTAGTCTGCTCCACGAACGCCAGGAATTTATCGTACATGGGCCATGCGCGGTCTCCGTCTCCGCCCATTAGAAGGTACTTGAAGCTGGAGGATAAAAGCCCGCCACGTATTCTGGGAGACACGTCGAGAACCGGCGACTCCGCGCCTTCGCTCGCGATCTCGTACAGATCTTTTTGATATTCGGCAGGCCACTGCCAAGCCAAAAATGTCTGGCTGCACCTGACTAGGTATTCTGGATCGTCCAACTGATGCGCCAGTCCCAAAGCTCTATGGAGCAAATCCCAGGTCTCTGGGAATTCACGGCTGTGATACTTCATAGTAGCCAGCGCGAAGTCGGCCTCGATGCGATCAGCAGTCTCTGGCTCTGCATTCCTGTCAGCTCGTTCCACCCATTGACCATACTCTGGTGTTGATGTCGCGGTATATGCCCCAAACGCCGTGATCCCTTGAATCGCGATGAGTGAGGAATGAAACGCTCGACTGCTGTCATCCCGCGCTTCAGCCAAGGCGAACGCTTCGGGCGCGACATACTCATACGCCCGTTGTGGGTCTCCGGCAATTATCAACCCCTCGCCCAGTGCATTGAGCAGATCTAACCGTGTCTCATCGTCGTTGGGATCGAGAGATTTCTGGGCATCCAGGCACTGATCCAGATATTTTGCCGCCTCTCCGTAAGCGTAAACCGACGTGGCATGATTAGCTGCCAATTTCCCATATCTGAGAACCTTCTCCGAGTCCTGACGCCTTGGCGATCTGGAAAAATGCCTTACAAGCTCGGACGCGTGGGGTCCTACATTTTCCGCGTACACATCCTCTAGTGTCTCACCTATCTGTGAGTGGAGCCTCGCCCGGCGACTGGAGGTCAGCCTCTCATACAGAGTCTGCTCGATCAGCGCATGAGTGAACCGGTAGCGCTCTATAGACCCTCGCATGTCTTCGATCACGTGAGCTTCCACTGCCTCGTCCACAACGTCCAGTAGATCGTCGTCAGAACTGCCGGTTATCTGAGAGAGCAGGTCGAACTCGAACTCCCTGCCTATCACCGATGCGATGGTCAGCGTTTCGTTGCACTGAACTGACAACACTTCGAAACGCCTGCTTATGACCCCTCTGATACCCTCGGGTATGGCGAACTGCCACTCGTCAGTCTCGTCCAGGCCACTCGCTTCCAGCAACTTGAGGAGTTCAACAACGAATAGCGCGTTGCCTTCAGTCCTGAGGTGCACCTTCTCAACAACGCTTGATGGCGCGTCGCCGCCGACGGACGTGGCGACCATTTCGCTCACGTCATCCTGGCTCAGACCGCCGAGTTGTAGAATCTGAAACCCCTCCTGGCGAACAAGGCCTCCTATGGTCCGAGTCAGAGGATGATCATCGGGCGTCTCAATGTCACGGTACGTTCCAACAATCAAAAGACTGGACGGTCTCATATCACTCGCGAAGTGTTCCAATAATGCCAAAGACGAAGCGTCTGCCCAGTGCAGGTCTTCGAGGATAAGGGCCAACGGTCTGGTGGCTGAGGCGTTCTTTAGATATGCCGTGATTGAGTCGAACAGGCGGAAACGCGCGGAGCTTGGATCGAACATTGGGGGCGTTCCCAGGCCCGGCAGCTTGGAGCGCAGCTCAGGCACGATCTCGCCGATGACTTCAGCGCCGGAGCCCATTGCCTCTTCGAGGTGTTCGGCATCCGACTTATCGATATGAGATCGGATTACCTGAAGCCAGGGCCAGTAGGGAGGAGCGCCCTCGCCCTCGTAGCAGTGACCCCACAAGACCTCTGCGTTTCGCGCATCTGCGATGGCGTCAGTCTCCTGAGCGATCCAGGTCTTGCCGATACCCGGGTCGCCGGACAGCATGATGATCTTTCCGTGGCCGGAACAAGCGTTATCGAGCGCGGCCACCAAACGGCTCATCTCCTGCTGGCGACCCACGAAGTCAGCGCTAGTAGCGGCGGCATAGAGATCAGAGTTATCAGAAGAAATCTCAATTTCGGGGTCAGGCACATCAAGCCTCACTCCGCAGCTATTGCAGAACGCGGACGTAATGGGGATATCCTGATCACAGTTTGGGCAGAGCATGGATGATCGTGGCTCCAACGGTTATGGCGCGAGTTTATCAATCGTCCAAGCTGCGGTCAATTTCTGTGGGGCGGACAACTATGGGGATGTGCCGAAACCAAGTCTTTTAGGCACCCTGATAATACGGATTATTCTGGTCGTCAGCAATTGGACGCCCTAATGGTGCAGTGCAGTCATCATCGCGTTCTTCTAAGGATGTTGGATACGTGTTCACGAGGAACAGCCATCAGCCAAAGACTGGCACACGGGGAAGGCGCAGTTTAAAGCCAGTTGACACGATCCGAGAGCAGTCGTATTGCCGGATGGCACGGAGATCGAGATTTCGCTGGGCCGTGAGAGCCAGTTCGATCACATACAATACGGATCTTACGTGACGCTTGTGGACAAGAAAGGATTACTGGACGGCGCGGTTTTCACCGGTCGGCAACCGTCCCAGGCCGAGCCGGTCTCACCACGATCCGACTATACCGCAACCTGGCCGTCCCTCTAGCCGAGGAACACGTCATCGTCTACCCCGACGTCCTCGACCGCGCCGTGTCTAGTCGGCTGGAGCATCTAGTTAGCCAGGAGTTTGGGTGAGGACATGAACTGGGGCGCAGCAAGTAATCAGGCCCCGGGGCGATCATGTTCGCATGGGTGGCTTTGTCTGCTCGGCCAACACGGGCCTTGTGAGGATCGCTTTTCGAAGTGTCATTATCTGGCCGAAATGCGCAAATACTCGGGGTTATACAGCCTGGTGGGTTGACACATGGGGGCAACTAACTGATATCTGATGCCCACGAGTATCGTCGGGTTGCTTCCTCGAAGCCGGTGATTTCGGAATGGCCGCCGAGGTCCACGAAGGTGTGTCGACTTTCCATGGGTTTGCCATCGAGTCGCTCCTTCAGCCAGTCCGCCAGGTAGTTCCCTGGGTTGGGCCCCAGTTCGACAGATGAGGAACCAGCAACGCCGTGGTCGGCTCCCTCGTAGAGGATGAGTTCCTTGGGAGATTTGATGGTATCCAACAGGCGGTACGTGTACTCGATAGGGCTGTGAGAGTCGTCCTCTCCGGCCACCACTAGGTATGGGCAACCGATCTTTTCGCCGACTCCCTCAAGACTCATGCCCTGCATGAATCGATCAAACTCTTCCTCATCTTCGTACCCTGACATGAACATGAATCTCAGCTTGAAGGTGGGCGATTCCAAATGGAACAGGGTGTAGCGCGCCGGCTCGTGGGCGACCATCTGAACGGCGCAGCCCTTGAGACGGCTGTCCACAGAGGCGACCTGGGTGGCCCAGAAGGAGCCGAAGCTGCTGCCGGTGACTCCGACTCGCTCTGGGTCCAGTTCGGGCTGAGACCTGACCCACGCAATCATCTCTTTTCCCGCGTCCAGCCAGTTTGTGGTGTCGGCATGGATGCCGCGAAGAAGGGCCTCATACTGGCCGGGCCCTTCGATGGCCAGGACCGCCACGCCTCGCTCCAGCAACCGGTCGCCATACATGGCCACCCGACCCTCCTTGAAGGCGTCCATGCCGGGTATGCTGAGAACGCATGGCACGGGTTCCGCGGACCGGACCCTGGGCAGGTGCAGCCATCCGGGCAAGGACTTGCCTTGGAACGGGATCTCGGCCTTTCGCACTTCGTGGTCTGCGTAAAGCGCGTATTTGGAGTAGCACTCGACCTTCTTTTGGTCCAGGCGCCGGTTCTCGGGGCTGTTCTCGAAGATTGGCCACTGCGCGCTGGCGTAAAACAGGGCGGCAACAAAGTAGCTCTCCCTGGCGGCAACCGAGTGCTCCAACTCTTCCTCGCGGCGGGCTATGCGCTCTCGACGCACGGCCACCCGGGCGAACTCCCGCGACATGTCGTCGAACTTGCGGATGCGGCTTCGCGCGGCCTCCACGTCTGCCGCAGCGGTGGGGCCGCACGCTCGCAGCAGCCCGGCAAGACGTCCCTGGTCCCAATCGGGCCCAATTGTGCGAACCACGGCGTCCAGCAGCCAGCGCTGCTCTTGCCAGCGTTTCATCCTTTGCTCGACGGCAGCTTGATTTGCCGGCATTCGTTGCCTCCCATGTGTTTAGGTTGGGTGCGCCACGACGTGAGGCTTCGTAGCGCGCCGCGTCAGTGAATTTGTTCGATGCGTTCCTATTCCTCTACTACAGTCCCTATGGTCGGAAGCACTATGATACTGTGCTCAACGGGGGCAGGCAATGAGACAACATGCGTCGGGCACACCCTCTATGCAACCTTGCCAGTCTGGCCGCTCCACGACTACGCCGACGCATGGTTGGCGGCGGTTGACACCTTTAGATAGCAGGCCTATCTTCTATGCTATCCACAGATCGTGTGATTGTGGAAACGCCGGATTGCAAATGGATGTTAGCGACCGGGATCACTGATTCTGACGAAGCAACCTGAGGAGTTATCAATGTCGCAGAGAGATGCAATGCAAATGCGCGCCATGTTGCTTGACGAACCTGGCGGCCGTCTGCGCCGCGCAGTTGTGGACATCCCCACTCCAGGTCCAAACGAGGCCCTCCTCAAGGTCCGCTCCGCAGGCGTCGGCCTCACCCTCGCCCACATCCGTGAGGCCACTGGGCCGACAGTGAAGTTTCCCCGCATCATCGGCCACGAGATCGCCGGCGACATCGTCGATGTCGGCTCCGGCGTCGCCATCCTCTCCGAAGGAAAGCGCTGCCTTGTCCACTTTTACCTCAACTGCTGGAACTGCAAGTGGTGTCGAATCGGCCGTGAGACCCTCTGCAGCAACTTGAGGGGGAACGTCGGCACGGTGGTCGATGGCGGCTTCGCCGAGTACGTAAAGCTACCCTACCAGAATTTCATCCCCATACCTCCCGAGATGGGGTACGAAGCAGCCGCCGTCACCGCCGACGCCATCTGCACCCCCTGGCACGTTATGAAATCCAGAGCGCACGTCAAACCCCTGGACGATGTGCTTGTCATCGGCGCAGGTGGCGGCGTCGGCATCCACGCCGTCCAAGTGGCAAAACTCTTCGGCGCCCGCGTCATAGCCGTGGACATCTCCGAAGAGAAGCTGGCCTTGTGCAAGCAGTACGGCGCCGACGAGGTAATCAACAGCCGCACACACGACATCTCTCAGGAAGCCCACCGCCTGACGGATGGCAAAGGCGTAGAGGTCTGCGCCGACTTCGTCGGTGCGCCCGAAACGGCCGAATCTGGCATTACAGCTCTGTCCACCGCAGGCACCTTCGTCATCGTCGGCGTGGAGCCTGGCGCCTTTCCCTTCAACATCACACGGCTACTTCAAGAGCAAGTCATCACCGGGAATCGCTATTGCAGCTATGAGGAGATGCGAGAGGTCATACAGGTGGTGGCCCGCGGCCTGGTAAAGCCTGTAGTCACCAAGCGTGTAGCGTTGGAAGACGTTGAGGAGGCGCTCGACACCATCTCTCGTCAGACACTCCTGGGTCGCGCCGCCATCTCCTTCGATTAGGAAAATCGATTTGCATCCGAGGCCGCCCACTCGCAATATCGAGGTTTTCGGGTCACGTGGAAATCTGCTTCGATGACACTCTGTTTGATCGAAGGGTCGTTGCATCCTGAGATTGTTTTTCAGAGGCCCGCTAGACGTTGGCCTGCGCAAGGCGGCCTTTGTTCAACGTCGCAGCGTTACGA
>JASLRP010000318.1 GCA_030743915.1 SAR202 cluster bacterium
TGGTGAGCAACCTGCACTTCCACGAGCGCGGATTTTACGTTCCGGTCGCGCATTCCGAGATGGGCGTTTTTCCGTATCCCGGAATGCCGTGGATTCTCTCTCAAACCCCAGGGATGATTCGGATGGCGGCGCCCAATTTCGGGGAACACAATCGGCTGATCTTCAATGATCTGCTGGATGTGAGTGACAATAAACTGTCTGAGCTTTATGACTTGCGCGTCATATCCGATTCGCCTCCCGATGATCTTCCAGGGCCAATCAGAATGCCCAGATAATCAGAGAGCTTCTATTTCGTCTCCAACTGCCACGGTCCCGGACTGTTCGACGACAGCATAGACGCCCAGATAGGCGGCTCGCATTCCTGGACGATTTTCGAGAATCAGGCGCAGCGTGTCAAAGTCCCGCTCTCCGGTGGTGGGGTCCAGCGTTGTGATGGCGCATCTGGGATCGCGTGACACCAACCTCAATCGGACCTGTCGGCCGATTCGGATGCTCTGGCCGAGCCAATCGTCCTCCTCTAGAACCTCGGCCCCTGAGAGCAGCAGCGTGGGCCTGAACCTCCGGCTGTCGAAATCCATTTTTCCATCGGTGAGACTGCTCAGGTGGTCGATTGTCGCCTGGGACATGATCGAGATGGGAAACTCGTCGTACGATGTTCCAGGTTCGTGAGCGCGGACGATCCGAAGGGGTTGGCCGCAGAACTCGGAAATGGCGTCGTTGAAATCACCATCCACAACATTTCCTGTCACGAATCGACCCCAGATCATCGCCTGCATGGGCTTGCCGAGTCCGGGTTCGCCGCTGATAACGTGGCCGTCGGGAAATTGCAGCGCGAGTTCCTCCGGACGTGGAAGGTAGTCGGCGAGAATCTGCGTCAGCTTGCCGATCTGTCTTTGCGTGACCAGTTTGTTCTCGGCGTCCATCACGAAAAACCGTCTGTCTTCTAGAATTCCGTGTTCGGAAATGTGAGCCTCATCGAAGTCAATGAGTCCCATGGATTTCACTGGCGATACGTGGATTT
The DNA here is from genome assembly GCA_030743915.1 of SAR202 cluster bacterium. Taxonomy (GTDB): domain Bacteria; phylum Chloroflexota; class Dehalococcoidia; order Lucifugimonadales; family UBA1123; genus UBA1123. Next base: position 1,022 of record JASLRP010000318.1, read on the forward strand.
TCTCGATTGCAACCATGATTAAATGATCTCTCCCAGGCGTGACACCTGGTCGAAGTCGGGAATAGTGGGCCAGAGGATCAACTCGTCGCATCCAGCGTCATGATAGGCGGAAATCATGCTCCGTACGGCATCAGGGGTGTCGGGCATGCTGCCGCTTATCATTGGCCCCAATGGTTCACCGTAGTAGTGCATGATGTTGTCGGTTCCCCTGGACTTGGCGTCTTCGTCCAGAGCGAAGTAGGCTCCAGCGACGAGCCGAGGTTGCCCTGATCTGCCAGCGTCCTGCCAAGACCGACGGGCGGCTTCGTAACTCTGTTTCGCTCCTTCCGCTCCTCCGCCCCCAGACATAAACCCGTCGGCCCATCGGCCAACGCGAGCCATCGCCCGCGGAGAGTTCGCGCCAATGAGCAGTTCCGGTCCGCCCTCTCTGACTGGAGGAGGCCCCACGGCGCCCGCTCCGTTGCCGGCAGGCTCCCCGGCCCAGATGCGCTTCATGGTTTCCAACTGTTGGTCGAGTCGGCGGCCCCGGTTTTTGAACTGAGCTGGTGAAGCAAGATAGTCGTCTTCACGTCCGCCGACTCCCAACCCCAATGTCAGTCGTCCGTTGGATATGGAGTCCAGTGTTGCCGCCTGTTTAGCCAGGACTCCAGGATTCCTGAGCGGGGCGAGCAAGACCGTCGTGACCAGTCGAACGCGTTGTGTAGCTCCGGCCACCGCCGCGAGCGTAATCAGAGGTTCGTGGTTGGGATAGACAAGTCTGTCTATCAGGCTGACGGACGAGAAAGGCCCGGTCTCGGCCTGGATCGCCCACTCGATGATGCTCGGCCCTGAAACGCCAGGGATAGCCGCCGGAAGTCCGATGCCGATGTCCATGTGAATCTCCCATTTGGTACTGAATGAGATGATAGCGCCTATGACCGTGGGCGCCCAACATTATTCGTGGTTGAGCATCTTGAAGTTGTGTTACATTACGCCTGACATCCCAATGGCGATGGGCCATAAATCTGATGTCAGGGAGAGGAAAAATTGCCTGATTACAACCCCAACATTGTGCTTTCCAACCAGGAATTCAACGTCGTTGGCACGCGTCCCATCCGACACGATGGCCCGGACAAAGTGACCGGCACGGCCCGATTCAGCGCTGACGTGCAGCTACCGGGAATGCTATACGGCAAAACATTGAGAAGCCCTCATGCCCACGCTCGTATCAAGGGCATCGACGCCAGCCGTGCGCTGGAGTTTCCGGGCGTCAAGGCGGTTGTGACCTCCGATGACCTGCCAAAGGTGTCAGCCGAGGCGGTAGACCAGTCAGAGGGCGCCCTGGTCAACTACGGGTTTTACAGCAGGAACGTGATCGCCCGAGAGAAGGCCCTGTATAAAGGCCACGTCGTTGCGGCAGTGGCAGCCACCAGCCTGGCAGTCGCTGAGGAAGCGCTAGCCCTTATCGACGTTGACTACGAGGTTCTTCAACCCGTCATGACCATCGAGGCTGCGATGAAAGATGATGCTCCGATCCTCCATGAGCGCCTGATGACCATGCACAGCCCCGCGTTCAGGTCAGGCGGCTGGGCGGACGGCGAAAAGCCCACTAACATCGCCAACAATTTCGAATTCAAGTTGGGCGACATCGAGCAGGGTTTCGCTGAAGCAGACGAGATCATCGAAGCAGAGTACAGCACTGAGCCTGTCCATCAGGGCTATATCGAGCCTCATGCCGCCACGGCGCTCTGGGGGCCTGACGGATACATCACAATTTGGTGTTCCAGCCAGGGTCAGTTCGCAATCCGAGACCACGCATCGGCGATCCTTGGCGTTCCGGTGTCCACAATCAAGGTCGTGCCGATGGAGATTGGCGGCGGATTCGGAGGCAAAGGGCAGGGCGGCGTCTATCTGGAGCCGCTGGCCGCCACATTATCGAAAAAGTCCGGTCGGCCCGTGAAGATCGTCATGACCAGGACCGAAGTGTTTATTGGTTCCGGCCCCACGTCTGGCACCCAAATCAAGGTGAAGCTGGGCGCGACGCGGGACGGTCGAATCACCGCAATCGAGTCGCACCTTGCCTTCGCGGGGGGAGCATTCCCTGGCTCGCCCGTACCGTCTGCATGCCGAACAATGTGGGGACCTTACGATATCCCCAACGGTTACATCACTGGCACGGACGTGTTGGTCAACAAGCAGAAAGCCTCGGCTTACCGCGCTCCCGGCTCCCCAGCGGCGGCATACGCCGCAGAGCAGGCCGTTGACGAAATGTGCAAACGCCTGGAAATTGATCCGATAGAGTTTCGTCTCCTGAACGCCGCCAAAGAAGGAACGAAGCAGATCGCAGGGCCGTCGTACCGTCGGATCGGGAACGTCGAGATGTTGGAGGCCGCCAGAGATCACGACCACATCAAGTCGTCTCTCGACGGCAAATTCCGAGGCCGAGGCATGGCCAGCGGGGCATGGTTCAACGGCTCAGGCCCCGCGACGGCGGTCGCCAGTGTCAATCCTGACGGGACAGTAAGCCTGATTGAAGGTTCGCCGGACATCGGCGGCAGCCGGGCGTCGATGGCGATGCATGTGGCCGAGGTCCTGGGCGTGCCGGTCGAAACAGTCAAGCCGTCAGTGGCAGACACCGATTCCATAGGCTATAGCTCCGGGGCGGGCGGAAGCGGTGTGACTTTCAAGATGGGCACCGCGGTTTACAACGCCGCCGAAGACGCCCGCCAGCAGATGATTGAACGCGCCGCTCTAATCTGGGATGTCGAATCGTCGGAGGTTGAGTACGACAATGCCGTTCTGCGCCACAAGCAGGACACCGAGTTGAGCATGACAATCCAGGAATTGGCAGGCATGCTCAACGGCACAGGCGGGCCGATTGTCGGCCGGGCCACCGTCAATCCTGCGGGTGTCGGCAATGCTTTTGGATTCCACATCGTGGACGTTGAGGTGGACCCGGACACTGGCAAGGTGGACATCCTGCGTTACACGACGATCCAGGACGTCGGCAAGGCCATCCATCCCAGTTACGTTGAGGGCCAGCTCCAGGGTGGAGCGGTGCAGGGAATCGGCTGGGCGTTGAACGAAGAGTACTACCTCGATGACGAGGGCCAGATGATGAACCCGACGTTCCTCGACTACCGCATGCCGACCAGTCTGGACCTGCCGATGATCGACACGGTGCTGGTCGAGGTCGCCAACCCCGGCCATCCCTTCGGTGTTCGAGGAGTTGGCGAGGCGTGCATCGTGCCTCCTCTGGCGGCGGTTGCCAACGCGGTGGCAGACGCCATCGGAGTGCGGCTCACCGAGCTTCCGATGACACCAGCCCGGATCGTGGCGGCATTGAAGGACATTTACTGATCTCTGCGCAAGTATCTAAACAGAGAAGTTGAGATATGGCATACTCGATGAATGGGAGCAGCAAAAAAGATACAACGGAGTGATTGGCGAGAAGCGCGTCGTATCCGAGGTTGGGAACTGAGCCAGAAGGGCTGGAGTCAAAAGCATATATCCGAGGCGTTGGGAGTGACCAAGGGAGCGGCGAGTCAGTGGATCAACCGGGCCAAGGAAGGGGGAGTCGAAGCCCTGAAAGCAACCAAAGCCACTGGCGCTCCCCGACGCCTGACACCAGACCAACGTGCTCAAATCCCTGGGTTATTGTCACGAGGTGCACAGTCTTTTGGATTCAGAGGCGACGTTTGGACATGTGGTCGAGTAGCCAGTGTGATAGAGCAAACCTTTGGGGTCTCATATCATCCGGCTCATGTCAGCAGAATACTCGGTGATATTGGCTACAGCTTGCAGAAACCAGTTCGACGGGCCACCCAGCGAGATGAAGATGCCATTATCAGATGGAAGGATGACAAGTGGCCCGAGATAAAAAAAAGCCCAGAAGGAAGATCGGACGATAGTATTCGTTGATGAGAGTGGATTCTACCTGTTGCCTTTTGTCACCCGAACCTACGGACCTGTGGGCAGCACGCCCATCATCAGAGAATATCTGACCCGAGATCATCTTTCAGCCATAAATGGGATAACTCCCGATGGCAAACTCTCGATGATGGTCCAACCCGAAGCCTTCAGATCAGCACAAGTGGTCAAGTTCCTAAAGCATCTGCTCAGGCAGATCGGTGGTAAGTTGCTTGTTATCTGGGACGGATCACCCATCCATCGGAGCAATGTGATTAAGGATTACCTGGCCTCGGGAGCAATGGATCGAATCCACCTGGAGCGCTTCCCCGCCTATGCGCCCGAAATGAATCCCGACGAGGGCATTTGGAATTATCTCAAACGAGTGGAACTCAAGAACGTCGCCTGCCAGAACCTAAATGAGTTGGGATATGAGTTGCGAAAGGCCAAGGAACGACTCAGACACAAACAGCACGCAATTCTTGGCTGCATCAAACAGGTCGGACTAGATTAGTTCTTTATGCAGAGATCAGTAGGTTAAGGTCAAGGATGCGGGGAGGCATGGTCGAACCTGTGCCTCCCCGAACAATTATAAAAGACGTTCTAGCGGCGGAAACTGATCTTTCGGAATGCCTCGGCGAACTGCATTCCTTTGCCTACGCCTGTGCGTCGGCGCCACTCCTCCATGCGCTCCCTCATATCTTCAGCGCTGCGCCCGTCAACTTGGGAGACATGAGCCGCGATGGCGTGAATCGCAGTGTCGATGGAATCGGTGATGTCAACATAATGGTCAGGCTCAGGGTGGCCCATAATCCAGGCCTCGGCGACCTTGTGAGGTTCGAAGCCGTCCTCCAACAAGTCAGGGAACGTCATGTGGTCACGGGCGGTGGGAAACACTGCTGACAACGCGGCTTCGCCTGCCGCAAGATGGTCGGGATGGCCCACTCCGAATCCGCCGTCCAGATTTCTCATCGGATACTGACATATCACGACATCAGGCTGATGACGCCTGATCTCTCTTGCGATATCTTTGCGAAGGTCAAGCGTTGGCTGAAGGTAGCTGTCCGGGTAATCGAGGAACACCACGTCCTTCAATCCCAGGACTTTGCCCGCGTTAATCTGCTCTTCTCTCCGGGTAGCCGCCAACTCTGCCTCGGTTATCTCCCGGTCGCTGCTGCCTTTGGAACCGTCGGTGCACATTACGTAAACCATCTCCCATCCTTCGGCGCAAAGCTTGGCGACCGTGCCGGAGCAACCGAACTCGGCGTCATCGGCATGGGCAACGACGACCATGCCTCGGGAGAATTTTTCTTCTTCTGTCATACAAGTCCCCTCTGTCTCGATGATGTTATTGTTCCGAAGCCGCAAGGTTTATGGGCACGGAACACTAAAGTATAAGTCTATGACTTGAGGGGCGACGGTGCAACCTGAAAAGGCCAAGTTACCGTATGGTCTGACTCAAACCTACCAGGGATTGTGACGACATTAATGCGTCGCTGGCAT
>JASLRP010000319.1 GCA_030743915.1 SAR202 cluster bacterium
CCATCGGTCTGAGGCTCGACCTTCGGCTAGAGGGCGACCGATTGCGAGCGAGTTTTACTCCGCAAGAGGCCCACCAGGGTTGGCCGGGAACTGTCCACGGCGGAATCATAACCGCTCTGCTGTACGAGATCATGGAGAATCTGATGTACAGACAGGGGACAACAACGATGATGAGAGGCATGGAGACCAAGCTTCGGTCTCCCGCCTCTGTCGGCAAGAAATTGCTGGTCGAGGCGTGGCTCAAGAGTCAAGAGGGACGAGAATTGACCGTCCACAGCGAACTGAAGGATGCGGATGGCAAGCTGATCGCTCAAGGCACGGCATCCCTGGTCGTTCTTAATCAGGAACAGATTGACCGTCTGGGATTGGGGTAACAATTCACGCGGTCTTCATATGAACAAGCGCAGAAGATTGCGCCAGATCAGCAGGTAAGGCAATTATCGACGGCAGGCATGCCCTGTCACAGGAGGAAATAATATGGCAAATAGTTTCATCGACTCACCGTCGTTTCTGTTCACATCAGAATCGGTGACAGAGGGACACCCCGACAAGCTCTGCGACCAGATATCGGACGCAGTCCTGGACGCGATCCTGGCAGAAGATCCGATGGGCCGCGTGGCCTGCGAGACAGCCACGACCACAGGACTTGTGATGGTCATGGGCGAGATCACGACTTCGACTTACGTTGACATCGCCAACATCGTGCGACACACAATTCGGGACGCAGGCTACATCGACTCCAGCTACGGATTTGATCATCAGTCCTGCGGAGTCGCGATATCGATTCATGGCCAGTCTCAGGACATCTCGACAGGAGTAACCCGCTCCGTGGAGACCCGAGGCGAAGATGGCGGCACCGAGGTCGAATCGCTTGGCGCCGGCGACCAGGGGATGATGGTCGGGTATGCTTGCAATGAAACCCCTGAACTTATGCCCCTGCCTATGGCGCTGTCCCACAGGCTCTGTCAGCGGCTGGCAGAGGTGAGGAAAGAACAATACCTGCCCTACCTGCGGCCAGACGGCAAGTCTCAGGTCACCATCGAGTATGAATTCGGCGTTCCAAAGCGCGCGCATACTGTGGTTATCAGCACCCAACACAGCCCTGAGGTAAGCCAGGACGTCATTGAGCGCGACATGATCGAAGACGTGATTCGGAACGTAATTCCTGCCGAACTTCTGGACAGTGATACGAAGTTCTGGGTGAACCCGTCCGGCAGGTTCGTCATCGGCGGTCCGGTGGGTGACGCCGGATTGACTGGACGCAAAATCCTCGTGGACACCTATGGTGGAATGGCGCGTCATGGCGGCGGAGCATTCTCCGGCAAAGACCCGACCAAGGTTGACCGCTCTGGCGCCTACGCGGCCCGCTGGGTCGCCAAGAACCTGGTAGCGGCAGGTCTCGCCGACAGGATGGAGATTCAGGTCTCCTATGCCATCGGCATCGCTTCGCCCATCAACGTGTCGGCTGAGACCTTCGGAACGAACCACGTTTCCGACGAGACGATCAACGAACTGATCGGCAAGCACTTCGACCTTCGGCCCGGCGCTATCATCCGAGACCTGGACCTGCGCAGGCCCATCTATAAGCAGACAGCGGCCTACGGACACTTTGGCCGCCCCGATCTGAACCTGCCGTGGGAGAACACGGACAGGGCCGCCGCGATTCGGCGCGACGCCTTTGTGAAGGACGCTGACGGCGGCAACGTGGCCGACGACTAAACGCCGAAGACTGAAGGCATCGAAATTCAGGAGTTGTGACTGTGCCCATCAAGTTTGGCACCGACGGCTGGCGGGCGATTATCGCCGAGGACTTCACCTTTGAGAACGTGCGCATCTGCGCTCAGGGAACCGCTGATCTGATAAAGGCGGGCGGCCAATCGGCTCGGGGTATCGTCGTCGGATACGATACCCGTTTCCTGTCCGAAGAGTTCGCCCGCGCCGTCGCGGAAGTGATGACGGGCAACGGCATCCCGACGCTGCTGTGCGACAGGCCCGCGCCGACCCCGACCATCAGCTACGATCTGGTCAGTAGAGACGCCGGAGCAGGCGCGATAATCACGGCCAGTCACAACCCTCCTAACTACAATGGATTCAAGTACAAGCCCGATTACGGCGGCAGCGCTTCGCCGGAGATTGTGGAGCAATTGGAAGCGCGTATCGCCGCCGTTGAAGGGCGCGGCGTCGTGAACCGGATGCCCCTCCACGAGGCCGAGCGTCAGGGCCTGTTGGAGATATTCGATCCAGAGCCTGAGTACCTGGCACACCTCGCCACCATCGTGGATGTTCAGGCCATCAGGAACGCCGGCCTGAACGTGGTCGTGGACTCGATGTATGGTTCGGGCTCCGGTTACTTGAAAAAGCTGCTGGAAGGCGGCACCACTCGAATCATCGAGATTCATGGCGAGCGAAATCCGGCATTTCCAGGTATGGCCCAGCCCGAACCCATCGCGCAGAACCTGACGGAATTGATCGAGGCCGTTCAGGACAACAATGCCGACGTTGGCCTCGCTACCGATGGCGACGCCGACCGATTGGGCATCGTGGACGAGAGCGGGAACTTCGTTACGACGCTCCAGACCTTCGCCCTCCTGTGTTTCCATTTGCTGGAGAACCTCGGCCAGCGGGGGCCTCTGGTTCGCTCAATCACCATGACCAGCATGATTGACCGTCTGGCCGAGCTTTATGACGTGCCGATATTCGACACTCCGGTCGGCTTCAAATTCCTGGGGCCGATCATGATGGCCGAGGAGGCCATCGCCGCCGGCGAGGAGAGCGGGGGTTACGCCTTCCGAGGCAATGTGCCGGAGCGAGATGGTATCCTCAGTGGCCTGCTCATTCTAGACATGATTGTCAAAACCCAGATGGAGCCGTCGGACCTCCTGGAGGAGCTTGTCGAGAAAGTCGGCCCGCACTTCTATGATCGCTGGGACGTGAGTTTCGATCCGAGCCAGCGAGAGGCCATTGAGCAGCGGGTGAGGATGTCGTTGCCGTCAACTCTGGCCGGGAAGACGGTCGTTCAGGTGGACGAACGGGACGGCATCCGATTCGTTCTGGAGTCAGGACACTGGGCGCTGGTGCGGTTCTCTGGCACTGAGCCGCTCGTGCGCATTTATGCCGAGGGCGAATCGCCGGGTGAGGTTGCGGCGCTTCTGGGCGAAGCCCGCGCCATGTCAGGAATTTAGCCAGACACAGGCATTAACGACACCTCAAGCTGGCGGTCTTTGGGGCCGTCGAGTTCGACCAGCACGACTTTTTGAAACTCTCCCAGAGCCAGTGTGCCCGATCGTATGGGCACGATGAGCGACGCCCCGATGGTGGCGCTCAGTATGTGGGCGGGGACGTGCTGTGAAGGCTGGTGGTTGTACTCAAGCACCGGAGTCAAACGATTGAAGGCGTCCAGCATATCCATGGCGACGCCTGGTTCCTGAGCCGCCAGCGTGAGCGCGGCAGTTGTGTGCTGCATGAACAAATAACACAACCCCTGACGCAGGCCTGACCCTCTGACGATCAACGCTATCCGGTCGGTGATGTCAATTATCTCTCGCGGGCGATTGGTGATTATGTTTAAGGCGGACATCGCACTCCCGTCTCGGAGTCACATGCCTCAGGTCTGTCATCGGGTTTGATGGCGTGGCTCGTGCCTGACAAACAATGCTCCAGAGAACATGTGGGTATCGTATCTTCGATTTTCAGTGTTGTTAAAGAGGAATTTGGGGCATTGTTCCGCGATCCTTGAATCAGAACGGCGCAAGCTGCCGAATTGGATGGCTGTGATTGCCTTGAGCCTGAATGACGGAGCGCGTGTATAATCGGGTTACCCGATTCATGCCACACTGGAGGGCGATATGACGATCCCCACCACACTGCCCATGCTGGAAGACAAGCCGCTGCTACTGATAATGGACGGGCACGCGCTGGTCCATCGCGCCTGGCACGCCATTCGTGAACCCCTCAACGTACGCAGCACAGGGGAAGAGGTGCGCGCGGTATTCGGATTTCTCAACTCTTTTATCAAGACGATTTCTGACCGGAAACCGACCCACATCATCGTAACCTTCGACCTTCCGAAACCCACATTCAGGCACAAAGCGTTCAATGAGTACAAGGCTCACCGCCCTCCGACTCCTCCAGAACTCAGAGGCCAGTTCGCGCGTATTCGACAGTTAATGGAGGCGTTTGGCGTTCCGATTTTTGAACAGGAAGGTTTCGAGGCCGACGATCTGATCGGGACGTTGTGCCGTCAGGCCGAGGAGCAGGAGATTGACACCATCGTTCTCACCGGAGACACCGACACCCTGCAACTGGTCTCGCCCTACGTTCGGGTGCTTATGAGCGTTGCCGTGCAGAAGAAGAGCTTGTACGACGAGGGAGCGGTGCGAGAGCGTTACGGCGGCCTGGGCCCAGAGTCGATAGCCGAAATCAAAGCTCTCGAAGGCGACACTTCGGACAATATCCCCGGCGTTCCGGGCATCGGCAGAAAGACGGCGATCAAGCTGCTGTCCGAGTTCGGCAGCCTGGAAGGAATATACGAAAATCTGGAGGATGTAACGCCGCCCAGAGCCAAAAAGAGCCTTACTGAAAACCGAGAAATCGCTGAGCGAGCGCTTTTCCTCACAACCATTCTCCGTGACGCTCCGGTAACACTGGACGTTGAGGCCAGCGAGTTTTGGAAGTTCGATAGATCGAAGGTCGTGGACTTTCTGAAGGAACTGGAGTTCTTCAGCATGGTGTCCCGTATTCCGAATAACACGGATGGCGAACAGTTGTCTATGGCCGTCGATGAGCCGGACTTTGAGTCAGCGCCCGTTGACTATCACATTGTCGATACCGAGGATGCCCTGGAAGAATTGGCGGTCGAACTGTCCAAACCGCAGGGTTTCTCCTTCGACACCGAGACCGACTCAATCGACCCTATGTTGGCTCAACTCGTAGGTTTGTCCTTCTCCAACAGTCCACAGAAGGCGTGGTACGTGCCAGTGGGCCACAACGAAGGCAAGCAGATCCCGAAGGAGCGAGTCCTGGGGAGTCTCGGGCCGATCCTGACCGATCCCGATATTCCTAAAGTTGCGCACAATGCCAACTACGACATGATGGTCTTGGAGAACCAGGGCGTCACCCTTCAGGGTCTGGAGTTGGACACGATGCTGGCCGCCCATGCCAGCGGCAGAAAGTCTGTCGGGTTAAAAGCTCTGGCGCTGGAGATGTTCCACGAGGAGATGATGCCCATTACCGATCTCATCGGCAAGGGCCGAAAACAGATCACGATGGCCGAGGTGGAGATCGAAAAAGCCGCTCCATATGCCGCCGCTGACGCCGACTTCACCGAGCGGCTGAGGGGCGAGCTATCCAGGGAACTGGAAGAGCGAGACCTTCGGGGACTGATGGACGAGGTTGAGACTCCGCTTGTGCAGGTGCTGGTCAGGATGCAGCGCGACGGCGTTGATCTGGATGTTGATCTGCTCAAGAGAATGTCGGCAGACCTGTCAGGACAGTTGGACGACATTCAGAACAACATGTACTCGGTGGTCGGGCACGAATTCAACTTGAACTCGTCTCAGCAGTTGAGTGGTGTGCTGTTCGACGAACTGCATCTGCCTCCCACCAAGCGCACCAAGACAGGGCACTCTACCGACGCCGCCTCGCTGGACGGCCTCAAAGCATTTTTGGACAGCGGCAAGGCCGAAGGAGTCGATCCAAAGTCCTACGAGGTGTTGGACTCGATACTGGAGTATCGCCAGCTTTCCAAGATCAAGTCCACCTATGTTGACGCGCTGCCAGGACTGGTCAACCCGAACACCGGCAGAATTCACACCAGATACAATCAGGTGGGTTCAGCGACAGGTCGGGTGTCGAGCAACGACCCGAACGTGCAGAACATCCCAGTGCGCACCGAGCTTGGCCGTCAGGTGCGTCGGGCTTTCGTCGCTGAGGGCGCGCCGGAGTGGTCGCTTCTGGCGGCGGACTACTCGCAGATCGAGCTTCGAGTGCTGGCTCACATCTCGAAAGACCCGGCGCTTATCGAGGCATTCCATCGAGGAGAGGACATCCACAGCGCTACGTCGTCAATGGTCTATGAAGTGCCTATCGATGAGGTCACGGCAGACCAGCGCCGGTTCGCGAAAATCCTGAACTTCGGAGTGCTGTACGGTTTGACGGCCTTCGGAATATCTCGTCAAACAGACCTTTCGCCGGACCAGGGTCAGCACTTCATCGACGTCTATTTCGAGAAGTACCCCCACATCCGCCAGTACACCGACGAGACCAAAGAGAAGTGCCGCGCCCTGGGCTACGTGCAAACCGTCCTGGGACGTCGTCGGTACCTGCCGGACATCACATCTCGGAACTTCAACGTTCGGGCCGGGGCGGAGCGGGCCGCCATCAACATGCCCATCCAGGGCACGGCGGCGGACATCATCAAGATTGCGATGATCCGAATCATGGAGCGCATGGACGACCTCGGCATGCGCTCGAAGATGATCCTCCAGGTCCACGACGAACTGATTTTCGAGGTTCCGTCGGGCGAGATGGATCAGATGCAGGAGATAATCATGGAACTCATGCCCTCGGCCCTGACGTTGAACGTCCCGCTGGGCGTTGAACTCAAGTCTGGCTACAACTGGGGGGACATGGAGTAGCGGGGTTAGGCGCGCATCCTCGCCATGCTGAGCGAGGGCGAGGCATCTGATTGTTGAGGTGCGGGTGTTGGTGTGCTCACGACCAGATTCTTCGCGGCGGCTCAGAATGGCATGTTTGGGCGACCTGCGATACTGGCGGAGTGCTGAGTTTGCGCGAGGCGACGGTGCACGTGTTGACGGCGGAGGCTCATCCCCCGTATCATTTTCTCAGAGCGGGAGTAGCTCAGTGGTAGAGCCCCTGCCTTCCAAGCAGGCTGTCGCGAGTTCAAATCTCGTCTCCCGCTCCAACTCTTTTCATCACCACCTGCTCGTTTCCTTGTTGTTTACTTCCTCGGCGGCACGGCGCTTATCATGATCGCGAAGGCGACTATGTATATCCCGATGAGGCCGATCCAGGCCGACTCGTAGCCGCCTGTGAAGTCGAAGACGTACCCGACCGCCGGAGCGCCGAAGGCGCTGGCCAGCAGTATGGTGGGCATGGTGATGCCTCGGATTGAACCCAGGAATGTCCTGCCGAAGTAGTCGGCCCACATGTACGGCTGGGTGACTATGTTGATCCCAGCGGAGGTGCCCCAAAGGACTGCCGAAGTGAACATGTCGGTTGTGCTGGATGCCATTAACATAAGGGTCACCGCTCCGGCGTAACCGGCGAACGCGCTTGCCGCGATGAATCGGGACGGAAATCTGTCCACAAGAGGTCCTGTTACCAGTATCATCATGGACGCGCAAGCGGCGTGCGCCGATATCGACAGCGAAACCAGGCCGGGATCAAACCCCTCGCCCACCCAGTAAGGGATGCGGTGGACACTGCCTCCTGCGGCGAATCCGCCCAGCGCCAGAGATGTCATGAGCAGCCAGAATGCCCGGGTCCTGAGGGCCTCTCCGGTGGACCATATAACCTCTGGTTCTCTGATGTGTTCGGTCCCGGTTGAGGCCTGCGGCGGAAGGGAGTCGCCGTCCGGGCGAAGACCCATGTCCTCTGGCTGGCGCCTCAGGAATATCGACGTTATCGGCATGATGAGGACCATGCTGAGAATTCCGAGATAGAGCCATGCGTCGCGCCATCCTACGTGGTCTATCAGCAGTTGCGTGAACGGCACGAACGTCGCTCCGCCTATGCCTAACCCCACAGAGGCCGCCGCCATGGCGGTCCCTCTTTTGCGGACGAACCATTTGGCGACGGGCACGGATGTGAGGAGACCTCCGCCCTGATTGCTCAGACCGGATAGGCCCATCACGGTGAATATCAGGAACAGGTGAACGACGTTTCCCGCGAAGGCGAGGCCGATTACGCAAAGGCCTGTCACCAGTGACGAAAGGGGCAGCAGTATCCGAGGCCCGAACCTGTCCAGCACTCGGCCGATAAGGACGCCGGCGATGCCTCCAGCCAGGGAACGGGATGTAGTCAACCATCCGAAGAGGCCTCGGGAGATACCCAATTCGTCTCCCATAGGCACTATGAACAGGCCCAGGTTCAGCGCGCCTGTGGCATGGACTGCAAAGTTTACGACAAATAGGGTTGCTACTATCACCCAGCCGTAGAACAAGCCACGTTTCAATTGTGTTCGGTCATGCAGTATCCGCCCTTCCGCGACCCGTCGGTGAGCAGTATATCAACTTTGGCAGGGCGACATCTTGAAGGCGAATCGCCAGCAGAGTCTGTGCTCTGACGTCTGGTATACGCAATCGGTTCGCGACGCCATAAGGAATCGCCGAGTCTGCCCGTTGAACACAGGGGGATTATGGCACATGAATACTGCGTAAACGTCTGTGGCTGGTGCTATACTATTCATCAGTTTGTCGAGACGGGAGATCAAATGGCAAAAGTCCCGGTAGTCCGAAATATGGACACGGGCCGCAGAGCGTTCAGAGTTCTCGGCCTGCCTGTTCAATTCGTGGCAGTCATGGCGGTCAGCGCGGCGCTGGTGATCTATCTGGGCGCTTGGGCGGCGGACTCCAATATCGAGGCGAGAGCAGCGGCTTTCGGCGCTCCGAATATCCAGGCGTCAGGACAGGCCTCTGCGGCGCAGCATCAACTTCCCTCGGATGCCGAGTCCGAGTCCTGGGAGAGCGCGTTTCTGTGGGTGTGCCCGCTGCATTGATGTTCCGAATCTACTTTCTGTGCCAAATTGCGAAGCTCTATAGGTAGGTTGCAGCGCGACGTGACAACTCAGTCCGAAATTCCGACCCCAAGCCAGACGCCCAAAGCTTTTTACTGGCACTACGCCTGGGCCATCGTCACCATCATTGCCGTAATGCAGATGGTCGGCGCATCGATTCGCATGGCCTTCGGAGTGTTCATCGAGCCGCTGACCGTGGAGTTCGGTTGGGGCCAGGGCAGCATAACGTTTGCGTATGCGCTGTCCAGCATCGTCACGGCTCTGGTGTCGCCCTTCGCCGGGTCACTGGGCGATCGGTTCGGCGCTCGCAAGGCGATGATGCTGGGAACGGCCATGTTCTTCGTGGGGATGATTCTCACGGGGATGGTCACTGAGATATGGCACCTGTACCTGACGTTCGGAGTGTTGTTGGGCGTGGCTCAGGCTGTGTTCCTTGTTCCGTTGATCCCTGCTGCCATGTTGTGGTTCCGCAGGACTCTGGGGCTGGGAATGGGCGTTCTCATGGCGGCGTGGGGCGTCGGGCCTGCTCTGGCTGCTCCGCTGATGGGCTACCTGATCGAGAGGTTCGGTTGGCAGGACACTTTCTGGATTACGGCGTTCGGCTCAGTGGTCATCATGTTCGCCATGGTGGTGATGTTCAGAGACCGGCCCTCTGACCGTGGCGATTTGCCTTACGGCGCTCTCCCCGGAGACCCTCCTCAGGTCAAAGCCAGCCTTGACGTCGAGAAGGTGAAGCTGTTCACCCGTTTCATGAGAAACACTGCCGCCTACTGGAACATGAGCTCAATTCACTTTCTGGGATGCGTCGGGCATGCGGTGATACTGGTGTATATCATACCCATCGCCATTAGCGAGGGAGTCTCGGTGGTTGTGGCCGCAAGTCTTCTGACGGTAATGTCCGGCGTCAGCGTGATCACCAGATTGGCGGTCCCCGTCATGGCGGAGCGCATGGGAACGCGGACCGTGATGGCCGTGGCTTATGTGGCACAGGGCCTGCCGGTGATCATGCTTTTCTGGACTCACGATGTGACGATGTTCTACGTGTTCGCGATAGTGTTCGGCATCGGGTACGGCGGCGAGGCCGGCGGTTTCCCGATTCTTAACCGTAAGTATTACGGTCTTGCTCCCGTGGGTGCGGCTCACGGGTTCCAGATGCTGGGGGCCGGCCTTGGCATGGCAGTCGGCGGATGGGTTGGCGGCATAACATTCGACCTCACCGGCGGCTACGACATCGCGTTGGTGGTCTCGATAGTCACCAGCCTGGGCGGCGCGGTCAGCATAATGTTGCTGGAACCCACTCACGAGCCTCTGATTCCAGACTGGGAAGCCACGACCCCGGCCCTCGATGGCCAACCGGAGTCTGTTGCCCGCTGACAATCTAGGCTCACAGCCTTCGAGTTCAGGCAGTTCGGGTCAGGCGCGTCGGAAAAATATCACTGGATATTCACGCGATGCCCTTCTCTCCTCACGATACCTTCACATATGCCGTGGAACAATAGAACCGTACCGACAAGGTTGCGAGAGACGGTCTGCGCAACACAGATGGGAGAGTTGACATGCTGACACAAGAGATCATGTCCACCCACATACACACCATCGCCGCCGAAGACACGTTGATGGATGCGGCGACAAAGATGAGGGAAGCCGACGTGGGGTGTCTTGTGGCGACTGATGATGGTGAGATTGCCGGGATAATCACCGATCGTGATCTCGTGGTCAGGTGTCTGAGCGAGGGGCACGATTTCAAACGCTGCCTGGTCTCGAAGCATATGAGCATCCCTGTGATATCTGTGCCGCCCAGCAAGGATATGCTGGAAACGGCCCACATGATGATGGAGCGCGACATCCGAAGAATTCCGGTAATAGAAAAAGGCAAAACTGTCGGTCTGGTGTCGCTGTCGGACATCGCTCAGGCGATGGATACCGCGGTGCAACAGATGGACAATGCAGTGCATGACCTCCTGATGGGTATGGGAGCATCCAGAGCCTAATTTGGCTTCAGGTTAGCGTGTGGCATGCTCATGGGAGTCAGGATTTGGAGGGAGTGGTCGCGGTGGTGAGCGGTGGAGTTGGTGGCGCGACCTCTCCCTCCTCCAGGCTTGCGGGCCGAAGGATTGTAGCAAGGGGTAACCGATGAAAGTCAAGATCGTAATTGAAGCGGAATTGGCCGAAGCGAATGATGCTGTCATCAAAGCGCTGGAGCGCGCGGCAGCAGACCACGCCCCTGTTGTGGAGGCCCAGCACATCCTATTGCAGAAGGCATCGGTGAAAACCAATCAGATACGGGTCGTCGAGGTGCGAGCGGAGTAGTCCTCATCTCTTGAATCACGGCGTCGTGTTTGGAATACTCAACGGGCTGTCCGATCAGGGCAGCCTGCTTTTGTTTTTCGAATCGAAGAACAGACAGGGGGCGTGTCTGAGATGGCGGGCGCTCCCAAGGTGTTGGATAGGGTAAGATGGTCAGGCTTGGACCGGGTTGCGCGGTCTAATGTCAATGGGAGAGGGATATGACGTTCCACAAGATGCTTGTGCCGCTGGACGGCTCGGAACAGTCGGCGGGCATACTGCCCTACGCCGCGCAACTTGCCGCGTCTCTTGAGATACCCGTCTCCCTCCTGACTGTAATTGACCCTGACGCCTCAGCGGTGCCGGAGCGATTTAGAAGCCCGGACGAGCAGGCCCGCAACGACTTGGAGATTCTTCAACGCTCCAGGATTGCAGAGGTCGAACCCGCTGCCCGTCGAATGTTGGGGAACGCAGCGGCCCGCCTCAGTAACCAGGGCGTGACCGCAGATTACTGGGTGACGAAGGGCGTTCCTGCGGTCGAAATCGTCCAGGCGGCGATTGACCTGGAGTGTGGACTGATAGCGATGTCCACTCACGGACGCAACATATTATCCAGGGCCATCTTGGGCAGTGTGACTGACAAGGTGCTGCACACATCTTCCGTGCCGGTCCTCACGACGACAATGGCGATGAAGGTCGACAGCCCACTGGAGCAGGTCAACATCTCTGAGGCGTTCGTGCCTCTGGATGGTTCAGCGCTGGCGGAACTGGCCCTGCCTCACGCACTAGACCTTGCCGAGAAGCTGTCTTTGCCCGTGAGCCTGGTGAATGTGGTGGACACCGGAGGGCCATATCAGGGTCTGATGGATGATGCCAGGTATGTGGAGGTGGATGTTGAAATTCGCTCCAAGGCTCTGGAATATCTGCGCAAGCAGTCCGATGACATGAGAGCCAAAGGGATAAACGTTCGCGCCATCGTGAGGGATGGCAACCCTGGAGTGGTCCTCACCGAGTTGTTGCGCGAACCCAGAGGCCGGATTGTGGTGATGGCAACTCACGGGCTGTCAGGCCTGACTCGGTGGTGGCTGGGAAGTGTCACAGAAGTGTTGGTCCGCTCCTCTGCCGACCCCGTGCTTGTGATTCCTACGTCCGAACAGTCGAGCGACTGACGGTTCTAGGATGGCAGGACCCCGGGTGAACCGTCAGCTTCCGCCATACAGACCTTCGGCGTTCTGATGGAGGATTTGATGGGCGATGCGCTCGGCCTCGGACTCTGGAAGTCCCTGCTCGATCCATCCGGATAAAACCTGTCCAAGAGAACGACGGATGGACTCCGCGCCCAGCCACAGAAAATCCACGAGGCTGGGAGCGTCGGAGCCATAGAGAATCTTGGACGTGGGAGCCATGCCCAGCACGTCCTCCAAAGCCCGCAAGGCGCTGAAGTTTAGCATCGGAATGGTCATGGACAGGTCGAGATAGGCATTTCCGTACATATTCGTGAGATAGGCGGCCTCTCGCAGGTATGGATAGCAGTGAAGCAAGACTATCGGAACATCGCGGAATTGCTGGTCGTCGAATATGGATTTCAAGTGCAGGGGATTGGCTTTGAGCAGGTCAACGTCCGGGTCTCCCAACGCGGTGTGGAACTGGACGGGAATGTCTTGCGTTGACACCAGCTTCAAAGCTCTGACTATCAGGTAATCCAGCAGAGGTTTGGATGCGAGGCGCAGGGCGCTTCCTGATTGCGCGTGGTCGCTCATGACGTCGCCGAACGCTTCTGCCGCCTGAGATTCAGTTGTCGGCTGGATGTCCAGACCTGATCTGTAGGCGATAATGCTCTTGAGGGCCGTGACGCCCCTGGTTCTCAAATCAGATAACTCCTGTGTGAACGCGGCCATGAATCTGTCAAAGTCGGGATTCTGGAGCATTAGCTGCTCGGCGCGGGTTTCTAGTCTCAGAACGTAGAAACACGGGCAGTCCATATCACGGAGCATGTCCCGCACCTCGTCAACCGTGTGGCTGTCGTCGCTCTGGTATCCGAAGTCCATCACCAGACCTCTGATGTTGGCTTGCTGGACGATATGCCGGGTTAGTTCCTCGGTCCCCAGGAGATTTCGTTTGGTGAGCAGAGTGTCGATGTCCGGCTCAATACCCAGCAACGCGCTCATGTCCCGCAGACTCTGCTGGTAGAACAGTGTGTGCTGAAGGTGGTCGGACACGATGCGAGGGTCGAAGCTCTCGGTGAAAAACCGTTTGAGCGCGGTTTCGGTCTCGATGCGCGATTTCAATGGCGGGTGGCAATGGTTGTCAATTATCGGGATTTCGTACAGGTTGGAAGCGAGTTCAGAGGTTTTCATGTTCGAATATCCAATATTTGCAGTCTCTGGTTTCAGCGAGTATGATGTCGAAAACTAGATCAATAAGGCGGTTATATCAAGCGCAACACCACATAAAATGAGTCAATAACTGGTTTCTCCATACGACGATGCTCCTGAACTCAGGAACAAAGTCGCCCGTAAACTTGCGGTATTCGAGAGTGGGAAATTGTCCCACCGTAGCCTGATGATAGATCGGATATTGGGAGGACTCAAACAATGGGACGATTGGTCAACAACTACAGCGTTTTTATTGATGCGGAACCGATTGTGGTGTACGACTACCTCGCGGACTTTTCGAAGCATGGAGAGTGGTCCGAAGGGTTGAATATCGAGGGCGCCTCCGAAGGTCCGGCCGAGGTAGGCAGTGAGTTTCAGTCGACCGGACAGATGATGGGCAAAGAAATCTCCAACGACATCAAAGTGGTTGAGAGCCAGCGACCATCGCGGCTGGCGTTCACCGCCTCTGATGGCAAGGCGGAGTTCTTGCAGGAGATCAGCATCAGCGAATCCGGCGGCGGCACGCGGGTTGAGCGCAAGGTGTCTTTCAATGCGAACCCCTTCATGTCGATTGGCTTCAAATTGCTGATCGGTCCCATGTTCGCGAACCCCTCAATGAACAAGTCGCTCAACAACCTGAAGGCGAAAATCGAAGAGTCCTAGATTTTGGGGCCGAGGCGGCGACCAGTCGTTTCGGGCCGCCGCCTCGAATTTGCTCTCGTACCAGGCTCAGCCCAGGACTTACCGAGCGCCGCCGACCGCGCCTCGGAAGGGGAAGGCGTGCTCTTCGCTGGTCATGATCTCCAGCAGGGCGGGCTGGCCATTGGAGATGACCTCCTGCGCTCGTCGGATGGCGGGCGCCACCTCGCTGGGCTGTTCGACTCGCTCGTTATATGCTCCCAGCGCCTGAGCGACCATCGCGAAGTCACCTCCGGTGGACTTGGTGCCATACAGGTCGTTGGCGGTGGGGAAGCTGGACGGCGAGTAAATTCCCATAGTCTGGTTGTTCAGGACGATGGTCAGCACTGGAATCTTCTCGCGGACGGCGGTCTCGATGTCCATGCCGATGAATCCGAACCCGTAGTCTCCGATGATGTTGACGGCCAGTTTCTCAGGGGCGGCCATCTTTGCGCCCATCGCCACTCCCAGGCTGTAACCCAACTGGGTTGACTTGCCCCATGCGATGAACCCTCGCGGAGATATGGCCTCGTAGAAGGGTATGGACTGGTCTCTGGGGCTGCCGGAGTCGTGGGTGACGATGGCGTTTTTGCGGTCGATAGTGTGCGCCAGGTCCCAGACCACCCGGTACGGGTTGATGGGTGTTTCGTCAGAGGTCAGCATCGGCATCCACTCCGCGAGCCAGGCTTCTTTGATGGCGGCGGCTTCCTTCGCGGCGCCGTTCTCGACCCTCTGCGTGGAGCCAAGTTGCTCCTTGACCTCTGCGATGACCTGTTCCAGCACCAGTTTGGCGTCACCGATGACGGCGTGGTCAGGGTCGTAGTCCTTGTTCAGGTCCTGCACGTCGTTGGTGGAGTGAATGATCACCTTCTCTGCGATCTGGGCTGCGCCGATGTGCAGAGCGGTCATGCTGGTCCCGATTGAGAATATCAGGTCGGACTCGTTCAGCCAGTGCATGACGCCACCGGTGGTGGTGCCGCTGCGGGTACCAAGACCCAGAACGTGGTCCTCGGGCATAGCGCTTTTGCCTGCCATTGTGGTCATGACGGGAATCTGGGTAAGCTCTGCCAACTCTACGAGTTCGTCGGTGGCCTCGGCATAGAGGACGCCCTGTCCTGCCTGGATGACCGGCTTTTTGGCGGCCAGCAGCATCTTGACGGCTTCCTTGATGTCCCCCGGGTCTCCGGCGGAGCGTCGAGGCTTGACCGGGGAGTATTTCGCCACCAGATCATCGTCGATTTCGCCCCTCAGCACGTCTCTGGGCATCTCCAGCATCACGGGGCCAAGCCTGCCTGTCTTGAGATTTGTGAAGGCGCGGCGCATCATCTCGGGGATGCGCTGAGGCGTCATAATCATGTCTGACCACTTGGTCACATCTCTGTATGTCCGCGATGGGACGAAGTCAGGATGGATACCCTTGCGGTCCATGCCGCTGGATGCTGGAAGAAGGAGGATAGGCACCGAGTCTGCATAGGCGTGAGCGACGCCGGCGAAGGCGTTCTCGGCTCCGGGGCCTGCCTGCATGGAGAATACGCCGATTCTGTTGCCGTTGGACACTCGCGTGAAACCGTCGGCCATGTTGACGCCGACTCGCTCCTGACGGAATATCAGAGGGCGCACGCCGTTCCGCGCTGATGCCTCTTCAAGGGTGTTCATGGGGATGACTCCCATGAAATCGACCCCCTCCTGCTTGAGAATTCTTGCTATTGCGTCTGAACCCTGCATTATGCCTCCTCGCCTTGCTGGTGATTAAAGACTGTGAATATCCGCCATCCTGAGACCGGAGTCGAAGGCCCTGGTCGTAAACAGACAACACTGTTGTGCACGCGACCGGATGCTTCGCTCCACTCAGCATGGCAAGCCGAAACTCTATGGGCGACTGCCCGTGACTCCTCCGTCGATGATAAGCTCGGTCCCGGTGACGAAGGACGCCTCGTCGGAGGCCAGGTAGAGG
Source organism: SAR202 cluster bacterium (assembly GCA_030743915.1). Classification (GTDB taxonomy): domain Bacteria; phylum Chloroflexota; class Dehalococcoidia; order Lucifugimonadales; family UBA1123; genus UBA1123. The sequence continues at coordinate 16,049 of JASLRP010000319.1, forward strand.
ACTCCGTAGGCCACATCCTCGGACTGTCCCAGCCTGCCCAGGGGAATCTCGCCAACTCGGGACGACGGGTCTGCGGAAGCGGTTACGCCTCGGAGCATGTCGGTTTCGATGGGGCCAGGATGGACGGAGTTGCACCGAATGTTATCCGTTGCGTGTTTCGCCGCCGTGGACTTGGAGAACAACCTCACCGCGCCCTTGGATGCCGAGTAAGCTGGAGACGCCAGCGGACGGCCCACGATGCCCGCGATCGAGGATATGTTGATGATGGAACCTCCGCCAGCCCTCTGTAGAGCGGGGATAGAGTGTTTGGTTCCCAGGAACACGCCCTTGGCGTTAATGTCCATAACCTCGTCCCAGTCCTCGACCGATATATCGATCCGTCTATCGGGAGGCGAAATTCCGGCGTTGTTGACCAGGATGTCCAGCTTGCCGTACTGGCTCTCCGCCAGCGCGACGGCCTTCTGCCAGTCATCCTCGTTTGTGGCGTCCATATGAAGATATGTGACGTCGCCACCCAACTCGCGGATTTTGGCCTCCACCTGTTTGCCCTGGTCGTCCAGGATATCGCCGAACACGACCTTGGCCCCTTCGTTGGAGAATAGCTCCGTCTCGAACGCGCCCTGACCTCGCGCTCCGCCACTGATAAGCGCTACCTTGCCATCGAGTCTGCCCATCGTGATTCTCCCCCTCTGGTGACTATTCGAGCCTATCCCAGCAATACGCCCGGACGTGTTGATGATGATTCATCGTCGGTCGTCGAACAGTATAACTGAAATGCGCGGAGGTCTCAGCAGGGAGCGTTGTGGATGGACATGTTGAGCGGCACAGAGCTTAGGGGGACGACCAAACCCGCCATGCCGAGCGGAGCGGAGCATCTGGTCGCGTGAGAATGAAGCGATGTCTATCTACGGCGAGATTCTTCGGCTGAGGCCTCAGAATGGCGTGTATGAGTGCCATGCTGAACCGAGGTGAAGCATCTGGTCGCGAGCAATCCAACCGCTGCCTACACACGACCAGATTCTTCGACTGCGGTCTCAGAATCGCAGGGAGTAGAGGAAGTTGGCCGATGCGAAGAAACGTCGCTGACAAAGTGGAAAAGAGGTGGTGGAGATAGGGGGGCTCGAACCCCCAACCTCGGCATTGCGAACGCCGCGCTCTCCCAATTGAGCTATATCCC
>JASLRP010000320.1 GCA_030743915.1 SAR202 cluster bacterium
TCGCCACTCGCTCTCTGGAGCAAAAGGGCACGCTGGGGACGCCCACCGACCTGGAGACGGCAGAGGTGTTCGGGTCCAGCCGCGTTCAGGATTTCAACTGGAAACAGCTTCTGGACGGCTTCTCTTGCGCCGTTTGCGGTCGTTGCTCTGACGCCTGCCCAGCCAATTTCAGCGGCAAAGTTCTTTCCCCCATGCACATCGTCGAGAACATGAAGGAGCATATCCTGGAGTCCGGCCCTGGCATCCTGAATGGCGAAGACCCTCAGCCGGACAAGCCTCTCATCGGCAACTGGATTCAGGAAGAGGGCCTGTGGGACTGCCTGACCTGCGGCGCATGCGTCCGAGAATGCCCCGTGGGAGTTGAGCATATCGACTCCATCGTTGACATGCGCCGCTATCTGGTCATGGAGCAGGCCTCTATGCCGGAGACAGCCATGAACGCCCTCCTGAGCATGGAGCAGCGAGGTCACCCGTGGCGCGGCACTACCTACACGCGCACTGACTGGGCCGAGGGTCTGGACATCAAGATACTGGCAGAACATCCTGATTCCGAGATACTTTTCTGGGTCGGATGCACAGGCGCTTTGGAACAGCGCAGTCAGGCTATCGCCCGGTCTATGGCGAACGTCCTCAAGCGGGCGAAGGTGGACTTCGCTATCCTGGGCAACGAAGAGACCTGCTCCGGCGACCCCGCTCGTCGCATGGGCAACGAGTACCTGTATCAGATGCTGGCCGAACAAAATATCCAGACTTTCAACAGCTACGACGTCAAGAAGATAGTCACCATCTGCCCTCACTGCTTCAACAACATAAAGAATGAATACCCTCACCTGGGCGGCAATTACGAGGTGCTGCATTACACCGAGTTTGTGGCCGAGCTTATCGAGCAGGGCAGCATTAGGCCCCTGGCGCCCATCGAAACCTCCCTGGCCTACCATGATTCCTGCTATCTGGGACGCCATAACGAGGTTTACGAGCCGCCCCGAGACATCGCCAACGCGATCCCCGGCCTTACCCTGGTCGAGATGGACCGCAACCGAGAACGCGGTTTCTGCTGTGGTGCCGGAGGCGGGCACATGTGGATCGAGGAGAGCCAGGGCCAACGCGTAAACCACGTCCGAACCGAGCAGTTCCTGGAGACACCTGCCGACACCATAGGCGTCTCCTGCCCATACTGTCTCCAGATGTTCGAGGAAGGCATTAGCGCCGAGCAGCTCGAGACTCAGAAGAAGGCCAAAGACCTGTTGGAGATTCTTGACGAGAGCCTGGGGCCAGTGCCAGGGGACTAGGTTTTCAGGTGTCAGGAAACGAGGTGACAGGTATGCAAGCGTCAGTATTCTACGGCGGCACAGATATCCGGCTTGAAGAACTCCCGACGCCTGAACCAGGGCCGGGCGAGGTCCTGTTTCGAGTCCGGTCCGCCGGAGTCTGCGGCAGCGACCTGCATCCGTACCGCTCGACGACCCCGATGGAGCCTCACCAGCGAGGACATGAACTTGCAGGCGAGGTTGTCGCTCTGGGAGACGGGGTGACCAGTCTCTCAGTCGGCCAACGTGTGGGCATCGAGGCGGAACATCTTCTCGGATGCGGCGACTGCCAATTCTGCAATCAGGGCCAGTACCACATCTGCCCAACCCGAGGACTCCGACACGGTGAGCGACAGTCCAGTCACGGATTCTCAGAGTACGATGTCTGCGTCGCCGAGAACTGCTACCCCCTGCCCGAACACGTGTCATACGATGCCGCCGCCATCCTCGACTGCTACGCCTGCGGAGTCCATGCCCTGAACCGCACGCCTGTCAGCCCGACTGACACCGTTGTCGTGCTGGGCACAGGAGCCATCGGGTTCACCCTGGGCCAGTTGGCGAAGACCTACGGCGCTGGCCGAGTTGTCATGGTGGGGACGCGCCCTGAACCTCTGGAGGTCGCGATGAAGGCCGGAGCCGCAGACATCGTGGTGGCGAACTCCCAGCGCGATCCGGTGGAAGCGGTCATGGAGATCACCGACGGCCACGGCGCAGACTCGGTATTCGAGACCGTCGGAGGCTCAGCGCCGACGATGAGTCAGTCCATCGACATGTCACGCAACGGAGGCGCCATCAGCGTGCTGGGCCTGTTCCCGGAGCCTGTGACAATCAGCGCCGCTGCCGCCATGCGCAAAGAGTTGCGAATCGAATGGTCAAACAGTTACTCATCCTGGCAGGGCATCTCAGAGTACCAGACGGCGCTTGATATTCTGGCCGATGGCAAGGTCAACGCTGACCCGATAATCACGACCCACTACCCACTGTCCGACATCAACGCCGCCTTCGAAGCCGCCAACGACAAGCGAAGCTCCGGGGCCATCAAGGTGATGGTCCATTCAATCGGGTAAGTCGAGAGCCAAGCGCAACCCAATATCGACTTGATCCATCAACCGGAGCGGCATTTCATCAATGTATTCGGTGAAAAATGTCCGATCGACTGCGATAAGTTGAGTTACGTTAACGACGGAATCTTGTGGCAATCGAGTGCCGCGAGACCTCACCAGTACATTTCCAGGCGCTTCTGCCAAACGGATGTTGGTCGTGAGAGCGGCCACAATGACGGTGCGTATTCCACTGTCATTGTACGCGTCAGCTTGGACAACAAGTACGGGTCGTCGATAAGCTGGTGACGACCCGTTTCGTTCTGGCAGCCATGACCACCAGATTTCCCCACGTTGCACTACCAGTCTTCCTTAGGCAGTGAACGCCATTGCATTTCACTAAGCACATCGTCGAGTTCAGACGATTCCTCAGCGTATATCTCATTCAGCCTCTCGGTAACACCGTCATACCTGTGAGATTTTATGTACGCTTTGACAGCCGTGGAGTACAACTCACTTCGGGACATGCCAAGTTCCTTGGCGAGCGATTCAGCCGCCTCGAACAGAGGGTTTGGGATCGAAATTGCAGTTTTCATGCATGTAGTAT